>NZ_LDUL01000033.1:0-255432 GCF_001043615.1 Burkholderia sp. LK4 | reverse complement strand
GAACTGGTCCTGAAGACGACCGCGCCGCGCGTGCCGGCGCAGTTGCTGGCCCGCGCGCGGCTGAGCCTCGCGTCGCCCGCTTTCGACGGCCGGCCGGTCACGCTCGTGCAGGCGCCGGCCGGTTACGGCAAGACGTCGCTGCTCGCGCAATGGCGTCGCGAGACCCTCGCGCTCGGGCGCGCGGTCGTATGGCTGTCGGCCGACGAGCGCGACGATGCGCCACGGTTGCTGCAGGGGCTCGTGCAGGCGGTGCGGACCGGTTGCGCCCGGCCCGGCTTCGGGCGCCTGATCCCGCCCGGCGCGGCCGACGCGGCGCGTGCGCTCGAGGGCGTGACCGCCTGGCTGGCCGAGGTCGCGCAGCTGTCGATCGACGCGCTCCTGATCGTCGACGATGCGGAGCGGTTGCCGCCGGCCGGCCTCGAGGCGCTGACCTACGTGCTGCACAATGCGCCGCAAAACCTGCATGTCGTCGTCGCCGCGCGGCGCGGCCTCGACCACACGGCCGGCGACCTGCTCGCCGGCGGGCAATGCACGCTCGCGGGCCCCGACTGGCTGCGCTTCACGCTCGACGAGACGATCGCGCTGGTCGGCGCGCGTTTTGCGCAGCGGGTCGACGCCGACGCGTGCGCGCGGCTGTTCGAACGCGTCGACGGCTGGCCGCTCGGCCTGCAGCTCGCGATGGCCGCGATGGCGCGCTCGGCCGATCCGCGCCAGGCGGTCGACGCGCTCGCCGCCCGCGTGGACGGCACGCGCGACCGCCTCGTCGAGCTGCTGCTCGCGAACCTGTCGGTCGACGACACGGCGTTCCTGATCCGCACGAGCGTCGCCGATCGCCTGCATCCGTCGCTGTGCGCCGCGCTGCTCGACGACGCGGACGCGCCCGGCCGTCTCGCGCGGCTCGCCCGCGACACGCCACTGTTCATCGCGTCGGACGATTCGGACTGGTGCCGCCTGCATCCTCTCGTGCGCGACACGCTGCGCGACCGCCTGGCCGCGGACGCCGGGCGCAACGCATTGCATGCGCGTGCGGCCGCCTGGCTCGACGCGCACGGGATGACCGAGGAAGCCGCGCGCCACGCGTATGCGGCCGGCCAGTTCGAGGTGGCGTACGGGCTCGCGCAGCGCTGCCTCGAGGATGCGATCAAGCAGGGCCGCATCAACGACGTGCTCGACTGGCTCGCGCTGCTGCCCGACGCGGAGCTCGACAAGCGCCCGACGCTGCGCATCGCGGTCGCGTGGGCACTGGCGCTCGGCGAGCGCCACGTCGAGGCGCAGCGCCAGATCGCGGGCATCCTCGCCGACACCGGCACGCCCGCGGCGATGCGCTACGAATGCGCGCTGATCCTCAGCGCGGCCGCGTATTACGCCGACGAAATCGACCGTTTCGTCGAGCTGTTCGAACCGTGGGCCGACTTCACGCCGCCGGCGGCGACCTGGCTCGCGCAAATGCACGCGAACCGGCTGTCGGCGCGCGCGATCATCGTCGGCGAACCGGCGCAGGCGCGCCGCTTCCAGCACGCCGCACCGCGCGGCGAGACGGCGGCCGGGTTCGGCTACGTCGCGCGCTGGGGCGAGCTGGTCACGGGCCTGAGCTACCTGCGCGAAGGCCAGGTCCGGCTGGCCGACGACACGCTGTCGCCGGCGCTGGCACGCGCGGAAACCGATCTCGGGCGCCGCCATCCGCTCACCTGCATGCTCGCGGCGATGTGCGCGGCGCTCGCTTACGAGGCCGACCGTGTCGACCAGGCCGCCGCGTTGCTCGCGAACCGGCTCGACGTGCTCGAACACGCGGGCACGCCCGATACCGTGCTGCTCGGCTATCGCACCGCCGCGCGCATCGCGCTGCTGCGCGGCGTCGAGCACCGCGCGATCGACCTGCTCGAAGCGCTCGACGCGATGGGCGTCGCGCGCCGCCTGCCGCGCCTGTCGGTCGCGAGCCTCGCCGAACAGGTGCGCATTCACGCGGCGCGCTATCGCGAGGCGACCTGCCATGCGCTCGTCGAGCGGATCGATGCGATCGCGGCCGCCGAGTTTCCGTCGCACGGCCCGTTGTGGCGGCGCCCGGTCGTGCTGCTGCAGGCGAGCGCGCATGCGGGTGCGGCGCTGGCCGCGCGCCGTTGGGACGACGCGCGCGCGGCGCTCGACGAAGCGGCGGTGCTGGCCCGTGAAATGAGCATGGGGCAGGCGCGCATCGAGATCATGGCGCTCGGCGCGTTCGCGCGCGAACAGTCAGGCGGCGACGGCCGCGCGCTGCTCGACGAGGCGATGAACCTCGCGGAGCTGTTCGGGCTCACGCGCACGCTCGCCGACGCGCATCCGGCCATCGCCGACTGGGCGCGCCGCGCCGGCGACGAAGCGGCCGCCGGCGCCGGCCCCGCGCGGCACGCGCTGCCGCCGCCGCGCATCGTGCCGCCCGCCCCGCGCGGCGCGGCCAGCCCACGCGCGGTGCCGAGCGTCGTCTTGACGCCGAAGGAGCGCGCGATTCTCGAGCTGCTCGCGCGCAACCTGTCGAACAAGGAGATCGCGGTGGCGCTCGCCGTCGGCGAGGAAACCGTGAAGTGGCACCTGAAGAACCTGTTCGGCAAGCTCGACGCCAGCTCGCGCAAGCATGCGGTACGCCGCGCGCTGGTGCTCGGCCTGCTCGAAAGCGCGCCGTAACGCCGGTTCCGCCGACCGGACGGCGCCCCCGCCTTCACCTCCACCTCCCGCGATTCTCCGCAACCCTGCCCCCCGCGCATGGGGGGGAGCGGCCGCCCGCCGTTGCGTAGTCTTTCCGCATGGCTCACGCGGGCGCCGCCTGTCACGTCTTCCCGCCCGCCTCGTTGCTTCCCCGCTTCACCCGGACGGGCTCGATCCCGTCCGGTCCAATACGACCCTGGAGACTTCATGAAGACGAAACTGGCCGCGCTCGCGGCGCTTGCCGGCTGTTCGGCGCTCGCGCACGCGCAATCCTCCGTCACGCTCTACGGCGTGATCGACACGGGCCTGCTGTACCAGAGCACGTCGGCGGCGTCGTTCAGCCCCACCGCGCCGAATACGGGCAAGGTGTTCCGCGTGAAGGACGGCGGCATCTACTCGAGCTTCTGGGGCATCAAGGGCAGCGAGGACATCGGCGGCGGCTACAAGGTCAACTTCAAGCTGCAGGGGTCGTTCGACAGCGGCACCGGCAAGCTGCAGCTGAGCGATACGCCGGGCGCCGTCGCGATCTTCAACCAGGTCGCGTCGCTCGGCGTGTCGGGCCCGTTCGGCACCTTCACGGCCGGCCGCCAGATCGTGCCGATGATCTATGCGATGGCCGACACCGACGTGCGCAACGCGCAGTTCTTCGGCAGCGTGCTGACCGCGTGGCTCGGCCTGAACACGGCGGCCGGCTGGCCCGGGACGAGCACCAACGGCGCGATCGGCGCGCTGTACGACAGCAATGCGCTCGTCTACCAGTCGCCGGTGTTCGCGGGCGCGTCGATCGCGCTCGAATACGCGCCGGGCGGCGTGGCCGGGCAGTTCCAGGGCGGCACGCGCGAATCGGTCGTGCTCAAGTATGCGAACTACGGGCTGAACGCGTCGGCCGTGTACTACAACGGGCACGACACGAACCCGGCACCGGGCGTCGCGCCGACCGGCGTCGACAACAACCGCTTCGTCTATGTCGGCGCGAAATACACGATCCGCGATTTCTCGGTGTCGGCGTCGTACGGCAACGGCCGGAATCCGTCGCATGCGGACAAGGTGAACCTCGACATGCTGTCGGCCGGCATCGGCTATCGCTTCACGCCTTTCCTTCAGGTGAGCTCGGCCGTGTATTACCTGAAGGATCGCAACGTCTCGGCCAACAAGTCGACGTCGGTCGTGCTCGCGGCCGACTACAGCCTGTCGAAGCGCACGACGGTCTATGCGCAGGTCGGCCACGTGAACAACCGCGGCACGATGGACCAGATGCTCGTGTACGGGCAACCGGTCGCGCCGGGCGTCGGCACGACGGCCGCGATGGTCGGGCTGCGGCACAATTTTTGACGGCTGCGGGGCATGTGGTGGCTGTTTCGTGACAATAAGGTTTGGGGCACTCCCTCGCGGCGTATACGGCCCATCCAATCTCCGGCGGGAACACGTAGAACGGCACGCCGTGCTCTCACGCGCGCTGCCACGACTGCACGGTCGCCGGATACTTCGTGCCCCAGGGACCGCCGGCGAAATCGTGCAGCACCTGCCTTGCCGCCTCTTCGCCGGCGGCCGCGTAGATTGGCCGCAACGTGGCGGCGAGTCGGCCTCTGGCGCTTTGCCGGCAACGCGTAACTACGGTCTACGACGCAGCGCCGGGGCGTCAAAGCCAATCAGCCTCACACCCTGTTCAAGCGCACCACCCAGAGCAGGTTATTGTCGTTCTCGTACTTGATCAAAGAAACGGCGTACCTCCCGCACTCGACCACGACCTCGATCGTATTGTCCATGCCGACCGCATCTTCCCAGGCAAACGCCGCGTCGAACACAGCCATGTTCGATGATTTGATCTCGAACTCGAAGGGTTGATCCTCGACGCTCGCCCATCGTCCGTTCACCACTTCACGCACGCACTGCTCGATTTCCTCTTCGCTCCCACCAAACTCGATCTTCACCAACAAGTACGAACCAGCGGAAATTTCATAAAAACCGATCTCCTGTTGCGCCCCACACACCACCAAAACATCGCTGACGAGCACGTTTCTCAACACATTCACGTACTCGTCCGGTCCCACGAGGCTACGGCATGCCAGGTCGTAATCGCTGCCACCGATGGCAGCGAGCGTCACACTCGATCCTTCGTTGCCTCGCCATCGCTCGGCAACAGGCATTCCCGTGAAAATGAAATTTCCGCCGCTGGAGTAGATCCATTTCATCATGCAAACCTTATGAAGAGTCTTGCATCTGAAAGCCCTGCGCACAGGGTGCGCGGGGCCGCAGCCTGACGTTCAAAAACCCGACGCGCCTTTACGCACGCTCTTCTGGGTCCCATCCCCCAGGTGGTTTGACTGCATCGTCCAGAAACCACCCTCCCGGTGGATCTTGCTTGAAGTCGTTCCACACATGAGTGGCGCCTTCGCTGATTGTCGAACCTGCCACTGCCACTGCCACTGCCACTGCCACTGCAGCTGCAGCTGCCGCACGTCTTATCGCTCCGCTCTCGAATCCATCCTGTGCATTGGAACATGTCGGGCAGCTCGGGAACAGTTGTTGCTCTTGACCGTTCGCCAACTTGGTCGGTTGGACGTGATCAGCAACGAAATTACCTGATTTCTTTCCCGGATCCTTGGTACTACGCAAGTGACATCCGCTTTCCTTGCCTATCGCGTTGATGGCTCACCTCGTCTACTTTCCAGGCTTCGCTGACATTTCCAAAATTTATTGTGCCGGAGCCGGTGCCGCCGCGCGCGGCCGCCGCCAGCATCGATCGCCGGGATCGGCTACAGTGGGCGTTTTCGGCGCGCGCCGTCCCGCCGCCGCGCCACCGTCCGTGGCGCGCGGCAGCAAGGACGGTGCGCAAGTCATTCACTTCGACGAGCGAACCTTCATGCCCGATCTGTCCGCCTTCCCGATCACGCAAAAGTGGCCGGCCCAGCATCCCGACCGTCTCCAGCTCTATTCGCTGCCGACGCCGAACGGCGTCAAGGTGTCGATCATGCTCGAGGAAACCGGCCTGCCGTACGAGCCGCACCTCGTGCGCTTCGACACGAACGACCAGCTCTCGCCCGCGTTCCTGTCGCTGAACCCGAACAACAAGATCCCGGCGATCATCGATCCGGACGGCCCCGACGGCAAGCCGCTGCCGCTGTTCGAATCGGGTGCGATCCTGATCTATCTCGCGGACAAGACGGGCCAGCTGATCCCGAACGATCTCGCGGGCCGCTACGAGACGATCCAGTGGGTGATGTTCCAGATGGGCGGCATCGGGCCGATGTTCGGCCAGGTCGGCTTCTTCCACAAGTTCGCCGGCCGCGACTACGAGGACAAGCGCCCGCGCGACCGCTATGTCGACGAGTCGAAGCGCCTGCTCGGCGTGCTCGACGCGCATCTCGCGAACCGCCAGTGGGTGATGGGCGATACCTACACGATCGCCGACATCGCGATCTTCCCGTGGGTGCGAAATCTTGTTGGTTTCTACGAAGCGGGCGATTTGGTCGGCTTCGGTGAATTCCGCAACGTCAAGCGGGTGCTCGATGCGTTTGTTGCGCGTCCGGCCGTTGCGCGTGGGCTCAATATTCCGGCGCGGGGTTGAGCGGCTGGGCGGGTCGCGCGCTATGCGTTGTGCGGCCCGCGCGGCTGCGGACTTGAAACGCTTGCATTGGGCGGCGGGCTTTCGGGAGGCATTGCGATTTTCCGGGGAATGCTGGGGGAGACGGGCGGTGTTCGGCCAGAGGCAGCCGCTCAGTAGGTGAAGGAATACAATTTTCTTTGCGCTCAAGGGGAGTCAACCAACGATGCATAGAATGGAAGCGTCTCATTTCTATCTTGGCCGGATAACTGACGCCTCCCGATTTTCAAGCTTTCTCGCCGAACACTACGGCGAGGATGAAAGTCGACCAGTTTCCGAGTTCTACGGCTCCCAGGGTGAGTTCTTCTGTGACCATGATTTCATGGAAACAGGGCTGCGACAGCCGGGTACTTCACTGGAAGAGTTCTTTGCACCTCACTCGTACTCGGACAAATGGTCGGAAGCGCTATGTGAAGCGGCGCGCGCCGCAAATTTGGGAGATGCGAACGCGCTGATTTTCATGAATTTCGAACAGATAAAATCGCCAAGGTCAGTGCAAGGCGAAGGATTCGAACTGGTCTACATCGGAATGTTCGAGTATCCAATTTGAGCTTCTCGAACTTGGTTTCGCCTGATGTGACGCCTAATGCTGGGCGACCGCGTTCAGCCAAGGACGGACGTTAAAAGGTAAATCTGGCGCCGAAGTCCAGATCGTTTCTGATTGCGTGTGGGCCAGTAGATCATCGACAATCTTCGCGCGTATTGAATCGAAGTCTTCGCACTGACGCAAGGGAAGCTGCCATGAGAGATCCGAGAAACTCGTTCATTCTGTCGGCGATCGATCCTGATCTTCTGTACCCCTGCCTTCAGATCCGATTCGAAATCGACGATGTTGCGGCGCTGCGGCAGCTGGTCGACCCGGACGCCCCGGAGGATGCCGCGCTTGACGATTGGTATCTTCTGTCGCCGATACAGGTCGCCGACGTTTGCGAATTCTTCGCGATCGACTTTGAACACAGTTCACGCGAAGCCATCCTCACGAAGTATGTAGAAGCCCGTGTTCCCGTACCGTACCTTGTCCATACTGGTTACGAACTGGCTTTGATGGTGCAAGGGCGTAAACCATTCGGGTTCATCGATTTCGACAGCGAATGCCGGTCGTCGGTCGAACTGAAGGCTCGCTTTGACGAGTATGTGGCTCAAGGTGTCTTGCACTCGCAGGAGATCATCGTCGACGCACCGGTGCTTCAAGGCCGTCCAGCACGTCGAATCGGGCAAGTTCTATATACGCTCAAAGGCGAGGAGTGGCGCATCCCTGCCCTGGAGTTTTTCCGCCAGAACCTCAACCGACAAGGCGACGGCTACGAAAACATGGAGCGGCTGGAGGGTGCTTTGCTTGGTTACGAGCCATGGCAAAACGACTGGTGGATCGACTATCTCGCGCGCAGCGGTAGCAGTCTTTACGGCGCGTCCAGTATCGTCAAGGTGAATCGGGCGCAATTCGACTGGCTCGTTCACGCGGGTTTCCGAGCGCTACCGCCATTCGATGGACCGACGTTCACCCTTTATTCGTCACCCTGGTTCGGGGAAGATGAAATGAAAGCGGCTATGCGGGACGATCCGACGATCGAAGCGTTCGTTCAGTTCAACGGTGGGCGGGCTCACATTTTGCACGCAGCCGATTTTCGGACCGCTGGCCCTTATGAGATTCCGGCAACACTGATTCCGACGATAAACCATCACCTCATGCGCGCGGTAAGGGTCTTGATCCGTCGAAGTGATTGCCTCGAACCTTCTTCGTAAGGACGAGGCCGGCCAAGAGCAGCCGTTGTCGGATGACCGGTACGTGCCGGCCCAATCGATCAAGAATTGATGTAAGAGAACTCGACTTCCTCCAATGAAACAATCCGAAATCGACCGAGAACTTCGACTGCTGGTAAAGGCAGAAGCTAAAGCGAGGCGCTGGAAGTCAGTCGGCGCAACGCCTTACTGGACCAATGGCCCTCTCTTCTTCTCCATGACCTTGTCCTCGGGGGCGAAGGAGGGCTCATTTCACTCGTGGCTGCGTTTCAAGTGGCTTGAACTTGATCATCTACTCTGGCACGTCCTCGGCATGTCAAGCAACGAGAACGCACCCTTCAGTCTTCACGCCAACGGAGCCTTCGTGCTTACCGGGTGGGAAATTCAACGTTTCACAGTCCGTGATCTTATGTGGGAACCAGGGGTGCTGGAACAGCAGCTCGAGATCGCCACCCGACAAGCGGCATCTAGGGCTGAAGAGGTAGCGCTGGCGGTTGACTCCCTGGACTCCTACATTCGTTTCCTCGATAGAGAGTACGAAATCTTCATGCAGAAGCACCCATGTGCGGCGGTAACCGTCTGGAAGGAGCGTCTGCTCGTGCACATGCTGCGGGGAGAAAAGAGTTCTGCTGTTGATGTCGCGAGAGAGCGAATCGCCAAGCAAGATTCCGGCGGTTTTTCTTCCGGAGGCAAAACATTCTTCGAGCGGGCGCTTGCCCTAATCGAGGCATGAAGTCTGGGGAACGCATTGCGAAAGGGCGAGGAGCCGGCTCGAACCATATGAGTGACTGGTAACAGGCGTCGATCTCGCTCCCTCGTCCGGCCGTTCTGGGCCGCCAAGCGACATCCACGAAAATTCACGCAGAACCGTGCTTTTGCCCGCAGCGTGCATTTGCGTGACGCATTCAGCGACGCTACTTGCCTCCCAACTCTCCCGGCGCCCTGCCTCCCACCCCCGCCAGCAGTTTCCCCAGCAGTTCCGACAACTGCGCCTGCTCATCGTCCGACAGCACGGCCAGCAACTGGCGCTGGTTGTCGATGTGCGCGACGACCGCTTCGTCGATCAGCGCACGACCGGCGTCGGTCAGCGCGACGAGCGTGCCGCGCCCGTCGGCCGGGTTCGGCCGGCGCTCGACCCAGCCGGCTTTCTGCAGCCGGTCGATGCGCGCGGTCATCCCGCCCGACGACATCATCAGCGCGTCGTACAGCGCCGTCGGCGTCAGCGCGAACGGCGCACCGCCGCGTCGCAGCGTCGCGAGCACGTCGAATTCGCCCGGCTGCATCCCGTAGCGCGCGAACAGCGGATTGAGGCGGTCGCGCGCGATCACGAGCGCCGCTTCCTGCAGCCGCCCCATCACCACCATCGACGACGCGTCGAGATCCGGACGCTCGTTACGCCATTGCGCGAGCGCATGCGCAGCTCGATCCACCTGATCCATTAACCCTCCTCGGCCTGCCAGTTATCTTGACGTCGAGATAAATCGGCGTTTATCTTGATGTCGAGATACTTTACATGAAAATCGCGCGGCTCCCTTCCGGGGCCGCGCACCGATTTCGAGGGCCTTGCAATGAATCGCTTCACTTCCCCCGGATGGCGGCTCGCCGCCATCGTGCTCGTCGGGCTGAACCTGCGGCCGGCGCTCGCCGCGGTCGGCCCGCTGCTCGACATGATCCAGCGCGCGACCGGCATCGGCGACGGCGCGGCCAGCCTGCTGACGACGATCCCGATCCTGCTGATGGGGCTCGGCGCGCTGAGCGCGCGGCGCCTGCAGCGCGTGACCGGCATCGCGGGCGGCGTGTGGCTCGGCGTCGCGCTGATCGGGCTGGCCTGCGCATCGCGCGTCGGCGCGCAGCACGCGTGGCTGCTGCTCGCGAGCGCCTGCTGCGCGGGTGTCGGGATCGCGATGGTGCAGGCGCTGCTGCCCGGCTTCGTGAAGGCCCATTTCGCAACACGGATCGGCGGCGCGATGGGCGTCTATTCGACGTCGATCATGGGCGGTGCCGTGCTCGCGAGCGTCGTCGCGCCGTTCGCCGCGGCCCGCTGGGGCTGGCTCGCCGCGCTCGCGGGCTGGGCGCTGCCGGCCGCGGTGGCCGCGCTGGCGTGGCCGCTTGCCAGCCGCGGCGGCAACACGCTTGCCGCCGGGCCGGCGTCGGCAACGCATGCGCGGCCGTCGCGCTCGCCGCGCGCGTGGCGGCTTGCGCTGTTCTTCGGCATCGCGACCGGCGCGTACACGCTCGTGCTCGCGTGGCTGCCGCCCTACTACATGCGGCTCGGCTGGTCGCCGACGGCGGCCGGCAGCCTGCTCGGCGGCGTGACGCTCGCGGAGGTCGTCGCGGGGCTGACGATCTCGGCGACGATCGACCGCCTGTCCGATCGCCGGCCCGCGCTGCATGCGGCGATCGCGTCGCTGTTCGTCGGCTTGCTGGTGATGCTGGCCGCACCCGAAGCGCTCGCGTTGCCCGCCGCGCTGCTGATGGGCGCGGGGATCGGCGCGCTGTTTCCGCTGTCGCTGATCGTCACGGTCGACCATGCGGCGACGCCGGCCGATGCCGCATCGCTGACGGGGTTCGTGCAGGGCATCGGCTACCTGATCGCCGGGCTGTTTCCGTTCGCGGCCGGCATCGTGCGCCAGCATCTCGCGGACCTGACGCCCGCGTGGGTCGCGATGGCCTGCCTGTGCGTTGCGCTGTTCGCGCTGGCCGCGGGGTTTGCGCCGCGGCTCGCGCGGCGTGTTGCGAGTGCCTAGCGCGGGCCGGGGAACACGGCCGTTGCCGTTCGGTTGCGGCCGCCGTTCAGCCGTGTCCTTGTGATTGACTGCGGCGCGACGGCACGCGCGACACCGAACGCAAATCGTCGACGCTGACGCGGAAGCAACGTTCGCGGCGCACGCGACAATGCATCGTACTGGAGCGTGGTCGTGCTCAACCCGGTCCCCGTCGTCGGCATCGCCGCGCCGATCCTGATCCTCGGCGAATCGGCCGCGCCGATCTACTTCGTCGGCGGTGCGATCACGATCGACGCGGCGCTCTGCACGCACCTGCGCGAACGCCGTGCCCCTGCGTGATCAGCCCGCACTCGCGTACAACGTCGAATCCGCAAACCCTTCGGCGTCGAGCACACGCCCGATCAGGATCAGCGCGGTGCGCTCGATCTGCGTGCCCCGCACCTTGGCGACGATGTCGGCGAGCGTGCCGGTCACGCGTTCTTCGTCCGGCCAGCTCGCGCGATAGATCACCGCGACCGGGCAATCGGCGCCGTAATGCGGCAGCACTTCGTCGACGATGCGGGCGAGATGGCGCACGCCGAGATGGATCGCGAGCGTCGCGCGGTGCGCGGCGAGCGAGCCGAGCGCTTCGCCTTCCGGCATCGTCGTCTTGCCCGCAAAGCGCGTGAGGATCACCGTCTGTGCGACGCCGGGCAGCGTCAGCTCGACGCCGAGCGTCGCCGCGCATGCGGACGTGGCCGTCACGCCGGGCACGATTTCGTACGGAATCCCGAGTGTCTTGAGACGGCGGATCTGTTCGCCGATCGCGCCGTACAGCGACGGGTCGCCCGAATGCACGCGCGCGACGTCCTGCCCTTTCGCGTGCGCAGCGGCGAGCAGCGCGACGATGGCATCGAGGTCGAGCTCGGCCGTGTTGACGACCTGCTCCGCGCGATGGCCGTCGAGCACGGCGGCCGGCACCAGCGAACCCGCATACAGGATCACCGGGCACGTGCGCACGAGGCGCTGGCCCTTCACCGTGATCAGCTCCGGGTCGCCGGGGCCCGCGCCGATGAAATACACCGTCATCGAAAAATCTCCGTCAATTCATGGAATGACCGGCCGCGCGGCGTCATGCGCGCGCGGCCGGATCGAGCGCGTCGATGAGCGCCGCGGCCGAGTCGAACGCGCGGTCGGCGTCGGGCAGCGGCGGCCGGCGCAGCATCACGACCGGCAGCCTGCGTTCGCGCGCGACGTCGAGCTTGGCTTCGGTGGCCGCGCCACCGCTGTTCTTGCTGACGACGACGTCGATGCCCGCCAGCGCGAACAGCGCGCGCTCGCCCTCCAGCGTGAACGGCCCGCGCGCGGCGACGACCTGCGCACGCGCGTTGCCGGGATGCGGGTCGAGGCAGCGCACGAGCCAGAACTGGTGCGGCGGGATCGCGTCGAGATGTGCGAGCGGTTCGCGCCCGAGCGTGAACAGCGGCCGCCGGAACGGCGCGAGCGCGGCTTCGATGCCGGCCCAGTCGTCGACCATGCGCCAGTCGTCGCCGGGTTGCGGCGACCACGGCGCGCGGCGCAGCGCCCATAGCGGCACGCCCGCTTCACGCGCCGCGGCGGCGGCATTCGCGCTGATTTGCGCGGCATACGGATGCGTCGCGTCGATCACGAGGCCGATGCCGGCGTCGCGCAGATACGCGGCCAGCCCGGCCGCGCCGCCGAAACCGCCGACCCGCACGTCGCAGCGCAGGTCGTCGGGCGTCTTGCCGAGGCCGGCGAGACTATAGACATGATGCGGGCCGAGCGCGCGCGCGATCTTCAGTGCGTCGCCGGTACCGCCGAGCAGCAGGATGCGCGCGCTCATCGCGCTGCCCCGACGAAGCGGCCTTGCCGGTCGATCGCGAACATCTCGACCGCGACCGACGGCGGCACGATGTCGCGCGCGACGCGCAGCGCGTGCGCACAGACGAGATCGCCGAGCGGCACACCGTCGGCGTGCGCGAGCTTCAGCGCTTCCTGGCTCGTGTTCGCGGCGCGCATCGCCGCCTGCAGTGCGTCGCTGGCGCCGGCCTCGGCCGCCCACTGCGCGAGCAGCGGCAGGTCGATGCTCGAATGGCGGCTGTGCAGGTCGAGGTGGCCGGCCGCGAGCTTGCTGAGCTTGCCGAAGCCGCCGCACATCGACAGCCGCGCGACCGGCGCACGCCGCAGGTGCTTGAGCACCGCGCCCGCGAAATCGCCCATCTCGATCAGCGCCATGTCGGGCAGGTGATAGTGCGCGCGCATCGCATCCTCGCTTGCGTTGCCCGTGCACGCGGCGATATGCGTGATGCCGTTCGCCCGCGCGACGTCGATGCCCTGGTGGATCGACGCGATATAGGCCGAGCACGAGAACGGCCGCACGATGCCGGTCGTGCCGAGGATCGACAACCCGCCGACGATGCCGAGGCGCGGGTTCATCGTCTTCAGCGCGAGCGCCTCGCCGCCCTCGACGCCGATCGTCACGTCGAAGCCGCCCGCATAACCGTGCTCGGCCGCCAGCGCTTCCAGGTGCGTCGTCATCATCTGGCGCGGCACCGGGTTGATCGCCGGTTCGCCGACCGGCAGCGTCAGCCCCGCGCGCGTGACCGTGCCGACGCCCGGCCCCGCATGAAAACGCACGCCGGGCGCCGCCGCGAGCGCGACACGCGCGAAGATCAGCGCGCCGTGCGTGACGTCCGGATCGTCGCCGGCATCCTTGATCGTGCCGGCTTCCGCGCCGTCGGCCGTCGTCCGGCAGAACTCGAGCCGCATCATCACGCGCTGCCCCTTCGGCAGCACGATCTCGACCGCGTCGTCCGCACGCCCCGCGAGCAGCAGCCGCGCGGCGGCGAGCGACGTCGCGGTCGCACAACTGCCGGTCGTGTAGCCGAAGCGTAGCGGCGCGGGCTGTTCGGGGGTCTCGTCGCGCATCACGCGTCCGTCGTATGCGTCGCGGCCGGCGATGCCGCCGTGTCGACCGTGTCGACCGTTTCCGGCTTGCGCACGTCGTACAGCGTGACCGGCAGCGGCTGGCGCCACGTGTCGAAGCGGCCGAGCGGCTCGGCATGCGCGAGCGACACGCGCGTGAGCGTGCCGCCATGCGTCTCGCGCCATGCGGCGAGCGCCAGCTCGCCCTGCAGCGTGACCGCGTTCGCGACCAGCCGGCCGCCGGGCTTCAGCGATGCCCAGCACGCGTCGAGCACGCCGGCCGCGGTCGCCCCGCCGCCGATGAAGATCGCGTCGGGCGCGGCGAGCCCCGTGAGCGCCTCGGGCGCACGGCCCGCGACGAGTTGCAGGCCCGGCACGCCGAGCGCGTCGCGGTTGTGCTCGATGAAGCGCTGCCGCTCCGCATGCGCTTCGATCGCGATCGCCTGGCATGACGGATGCGCACGCATCCATTCGATGCCGATCGAGCCGCTGCCGGCGCCGACGTCCCACAGCAGCTCGCCGGGTACGGGCGCGAGGCGGCCGAGCGTCATCGCGCGCAGGTCGCGCTTGGTGAGCTGGCCGTCGTGGCGGTATGCATCGTCGGGCAGGCCGGGCGTGAGCGCGCGGCGCGGCGCGTCGGGGCCGGCCCGGCAGTCGAGTGCGACCAGATTGAGCGCGGCCGTTTCGGCGACGCGCCAGTCCTGCGCGAGCCCGTCGAGACGCCGCTCGAGCGGGCCGCCCAGATGCTCGAACACGCTGATGCGCGTCGGCCCGAAGCCGCGTGCGACGAGTTCGGCCGCGACGGCGGCCGGCGTCCGGCCGTCGGCGCTCAGCACGAACAGGCGGCGGCCCGGCAGCAGGTGGCGCGCGAGCGCCGCAAGCGGACGGCCGACGAGCGAAACCGCGCCGACATCCTGCAGTGCCCAGCCGAGGCGGGCAGCCGCCAGCGATAGCGACGACGGCGCGGGCAGCACGCGCCATTCGTCAGGGGACAGCGAGCGCGCGAGCGTGGCGCCGACGCCGAACAGCATCGGGTCGCCGCTGGCGAGCACGCAGACGGGCGACATGCGCCGTGCAAGCACGCCCGCAAGGTCGAACGGCGACGGCCACGCTTCGCGCGCGGCCGGCAGCCGTGCGGGCAGCATGTCGAGATGCCGCTTCGCGCCGACGACGAGCGTCGCGTCGAGCAGCGCGCGGCGCGCGCTGCGGCCGAGCCCCGCGTAACCGTCGTCGCCGATGCCCACTACCGTCAGCCACGCCGTCATGCACCCTTCCCCATCGTTCGATTCCATCCCGTTTGTTGCGATGCGCGGCTGCCGGAGCGCCGCGCGTTGATTCGTTTCCATGCCGTGCGCGTCGCCCGACGGCCGGTGCGACACGGCCACGACGTCAGCCGAGCGGCACGCCGACGACAAACGTCAGCAAGGCCAGAACCATGCCGCCGATCGACGCGATCAGCAGCCAGCCGAGCAGCAGCCACATGAGCGGCCGCGCCCCGCTTTTCCTGTACAGGAGCGTGCCGCCCGCGACGATCGGCACGCCGAGGCCGGCGAGCCCGACATTCTTCGGCCACTCGGCCGACGGTGCAAGCGGGATCAGCACGCACGCGAGCAGCACCCATGCGGGGATGGCCAGCAGTCCCAGTGCGATGCCCATGCCGAACAGTTCCGTCCTGCCGAGTTTCATGGCGGATGCCGGCGCTCGCCGATCTGATGTCGAGGCGCCAATCCTACCATTTGCGAGACAGCGCAAAACCGTCTGCGGCCATGCTGCGACGCGGTTGCGCGACGCACCGCCGATGCCGGATCGTCGCGAAAATCGGGTATCCTACGGCCGTTCGTTCGCCGGTGCCCTTCGGGGCCGAAGAGGGAACACAGGGCGCACCACGCGCCGCTGTGGCTGCCCCCGCAACTGTAGACAGCGAGCCGATCTCCCCCTCATGCCACTGGTTTCACCGGGAAGGCCGGGAGCCGGCGCCGACCTGTCAGCCAGGAGACCTGCCGGCCAGAAAGTGCGTGCGTGCCAGTCGGCGTCGGGCGGGGTGTACCGACGCGTTGGCCGCGGCGCGACACTGCCCCGGTACCCCGTGAGTTCCGCCCCCGATTCGATTCCTGCGTCGCCCGTCGTGCGCCCGTCGGCTTGCCCGGGGCTCGTGCGCGTGGTCGCGGCCGCCGACGGCGGGCTGTGCCGGATCAAGCTGCCCGGCGGCCGGCTCGATGCGCGTCAGGCGCGCGCGATCGCCGCCGCCGCGCGTGCCTGCGGCTCCGGCGCGATCGACGCGACCAATCGCGCGAATCTCCAGCTGCGCGGCATTCGCGCCGACGCGGCCGACGCGCTGATACGCGCGTTGCTCGACGCGGGCCTCGGCCCGTCCGTCGACGCAACCGCGGATGCCGTCGCCGATACCGCCGCGCTCGCCGCGAGCGACGACGTCCGCAACGTGATGCTCAGCCCGCTCGCCGGCGACGACCCCGCCGCCCTCGTCGACAGCCGCGCGCTCGCCGCGCCGCTCCTCGACATGCTGGCACGCGAGCCGCGCCGTGGCGAGCTGTCGCCGAAATTCTCGATCCAGCTCGACGGCGGTGAATCGGTTGCGGCGCTCGATCATCCGCACGACATCTGGCTGGCCGCATGGCGTCGCGGCGACGGTGCGGTGCGCATCGCGGCCGGGCTGGCCGGCTGCCCGCCGATCGCGCACGATGCCCGACCGGCGTCGGTCGATGTCGCGCCCGATCAAGGTGTCGCGCTGGTCCGCGCGCTGCTGCTCGCGTTCCTCGATCTCGCGCCGGTGGACGTCACGAGAATGCGTGCCCTGCTCGCAACCTGCGGCGAACGCGCGCTGCTCGAGCGCGCGCGGCACTATGTGCCGTTCGCGCTTGCGGCCTATCCGGCGCTCGCCGGCTGGCGTCGCGCGCGCACCGATCCGGCGCTGCGTTTCGGCGTACACCCGTCGCGCGATGCCGCGCGCTGCCACGTCGGCGCGCAATTCCCGCTCGGCCGGCTCGACGCCACGCAACTGGAACGGCTCGCCGCGCTGGCCGAAACCGACGGCGACGGCACGCTGTCGATGACGCCCTGGCAAGGCGTGTTCATGCATCGCGTCCCGCGTGAACGCGCGCCGGCCACGCTCGATGCGCTGGCGTCGCTCGGCCTCGTCTGCGCGTCGTCCGACCCGCTGGCGTCGCTCGTCGCGTGCACCGGCAGCGCGGGCTGCGCGAAGGCGCACGCCGACACGAAACACGACGCGCTCGCGCTCGCCGCGCGCATCGGCCATGCGGTCGACGTGCACCTGACCGGCTGCGAGCGCCATTGCGCGCTGCCGCATCCCGCGACGCACACGCTCGTCGCGGTTGCACCCGCGCACTACGACCTTTACCGGCGCGATGCGGCCGCGGGCCTCGGCGCCCCGCTCGCGCGCCATCTGACGATTGACCAGGCCGCGGCCCGACTGACGGGCGCGCGGCACACCCAGGACACCACCGATGCTTGACTACATTCGCGACGGGCAGGAAATCTACCGCCAGTCGTTCGCGACGATCCGCGCCGAGGCCGACCTGTCGCAGGTTCCGCCCGACCTCGAGAAACTCGCGGTGCGCGTGATCCATGCGTGCGGGATGGTCGACGTCGTCTACGACCTGCGCTTCTCGGCCGGTGCCGGCACGGCGGGCCGCACGGCGCTCGCGGCCGGCGCGCCGATCCTGTGCGACGCGCGCATGGTCGCCGAAGGCATCACGCGCGCGCGGCTGCCGGCCGGCAACCGCGTGATCTGCACGCTCGGCGAGCCGGAAGTGCCCGATCTCGCGCGGGATCTCGGCAACACGCGTTCGGCCGCCGCGCTCGAACTGTGGCGTCCGCAGCTCGCCGGCAGCGTCGTCGTGATCGGCAATGCGCCGACCGCGCTGTTCCACCTGCTCGACATGATCGACGCCGGCGCGCCGCACCCCGCCCTGATCCTCGGTTTCCCGGTCGGCTTCATCGGTGCGGCCGAATCGAAGGCGCTGCTCGATGCCGACAGCCGCGGCGTCCCGTACGTCACGCTGCTCGGCCGCCGCGGCGGCAGCGCGATGGCCGCTGCGGCGGTCAACGCACTCGCGACGGAGGTCGAATGACGAGCGCGCGCGGACGCCTGTTCGGGGTCGGCGTCGGCCCCGGCGATCCCGAACTGATGACGATCAAGGCGCTGCGCGTGCTGCAGGCCGCGCCCGTGGTCGCGTATTTCGTCGCGAAGGGCAAGAAAGGCAATGCATACGGCATCGTCGAGGCGCACCTGCGGGACGGGCAGACGCAACTGCCGCTCGTCTATCCGGTGACGACCGAGGCACTGCCGCCGCCGCTCTGCTACGAGACGGTGATCGCCGACTTCTACGACACGGCCGCCGCGGTCGTCGGTGCGCACCTCGATGCGGGGCGCGACGTCGCGGTGATCTGCGAAGGCGACCCGTTTTTCTACGGCTCGTACATGTACCTGCACGACCGCCTCGCGCCGCGCTACGACACCGAGGTGATCCCCGGCGTATGCGCGATGCTCGGCGGCACCGCCGTGCTCGGCCAGCCGCTCGTCTATCGCAACCAGAGCCTGTCGGTGCTGTCGGGCGTGCTGCCCGAGCACGAGTTGCGCACGCGGCTCGCGCAGGCCGATGCGGCCGTCGTGATGAAGCTCGGCCGCAATTTCGACAAGGTGCGGCGCGTGCTCGACGAGCTGGGGCTCGCGAAGCGCGCGCTGTATGTCGAGCGCGCGACGATGGCAAGCCAGCGCATCGTGCCGCTCGATGAAGTCGATCCGATGGCGTCGCCGTATTTCTCGCTGCTCGTCGTGCCGGGGGAAAAATGGCAAGGATGACGACCCCGCCCGCGATCGTGATCCTCGGCGCGGGCGCGCTCGATACCGCGCGGCGCATCCAGGCGCGTTATCCGGGGGCTCGCGTGCACGGCCTCGCATCGCGCGTCGCCGCCGACGTGCCGTTCGACGATCTCGGCACGCACTTGCGCGAACTCTATGCACGCGGCCTGCCGATCGTCGCGCTGTGCGCGGCCGGCATCGTGATCCGCTGCATCGCTCCGGCGCTTGCCGACAAGGGCGTCGAACCGCCCGTGCTCGCGGTGGCGGAAGACGGTTCGGCGGTCGTGCCGCTGCTCGGCGGGCTGACGGGCGTCAACGTGATGGCGCGCGAAATCGCCGCCTGCGTCGGCGTCGCGCCGGCGATCACGACGAGCGGCGAACTGCGCTTCGGCGCGTGCGTGCTCAATCCGCCGGAAGGCTATGCACTCGCCGATCTCGCCCAGGGCAAGCGCTTCGTGTCCGACCTGCTCGCGGGTGCATCGACGCGCATCGACGGCGCGGCGCCGTGGCTCGACGATATCGCGCTGCCGCGCGACGACGCCGCGGCGCATGCGATCCGCGTGACGCCCGAAGCCTGGCGCGGCACGCATGACGAACTCGTGATTCATCCGCGCAGCGTGGTGGTGGGCGTCGATGCGCACGCTGTCCACGCGGATGGCGCGCTCGCGGCACGCATCGCGGCGTCGCTCGACGCGCACGGTCTCGCCCGGCTGGCGCTGGCGGCTATCGTGGCGCCCGCAGCGGCGATCGGCGATGCCGCGCTGGAGGATGCGGCGCACGCGCTCGACGTGCCGCTTCGTTTCGTCGATGCAGACGGTGACGGTGACGGCGGCGCACCGGCCGATGCGGCCGCGCTGCTCGGCCGCGCGTTGCGTGTCGTGCACACGCTGCGGGCCACGACGAACGGCATCGCATGCGCGGCCGCGTCGCATCCGGTCGATCCCGCCACGCTCGGCCGTGCACGCGGCCGCCTGACGGTGCTCGGGCTCGGCCCGGGCGGCGCCGCGTGGCTCACGCCGGCCGCGCGCGCCGCGCTCGCGGACGCGACCGACATCCTCGGCTACACCACCTACGTGAACATGGCCGGCCCGTTCCGCGACGACCAGCGCGTGCACGGCACCGACAACCGC
This sequence comes from Burkholderia sp. LK4, assembly GCF_001043615.1. Lineage (NCBI taxonomy): Bacteria > Pseudomonadati > Pseudomonadota > Betaproteobacteria > Burkholderiales > Burkholderiaceae > Burkholderia > Burkholderia sp. LK4. The sequence goes on along the minus strand of NZ_LDUL01000033.1, from coordinate 235,788 downwards.
GAGGAGATGCAGCGCGCGCGCCATGCGTTCGAACTCGCGGCCGAGGGCCGGCGCGTCGCGGTCGTGTCGTCCGGCGACCCGGGCGTGTTCGCGATGGCCGCGGCCGTGCTCGAGGCACTCGACGAAGCGCGCGACCCGCACTGGGCCGCGGTCGACCTGCGCGTGGAGCCCGGCATCTCGGCGTCGCTCGCGACGGCCGCCCAGGCCGGCGCGCCGCTCGGCCACGATTTCTGCGCGATCTCGCTGTCGGACAACCTGAAGCCGTGGGACGTGATCGAGACGCGCCTGCGGCATGCGGCGCAAGCCGATCTGGTGATGGCGTTCTACAACCCGATCTCGCGCGCGCGGCCGTGGCAGCTCGATCGCGCGCTCGATGTCGTGCGCGCGCATCGCACGGCCGATACGGTGGTCGTGCTGGGCCGTGACATCGGCCGGCCGGGCGCGACGCTCGCGACGACGACGCTCGGTGCATTGCGCAGCGACCAGGTCGACATGCGCACGATGGTGATCGTCGGCTCGTCGACCACGCGCCGCTTCGCGATCGGCGAGGGGCGCGAGTGGGTCTATACGCCGCGCTGGTATCGCTGAACCCGGTCAGCGCGCCGGCCTGACGCCGTGCGCGCGGGCATACGCCGTGCCGCCCGCCCCCCAGAACCGGTACACGAGCACGCCGACGACGGCCTGCGCAGCGACCACGAACGCGACGCAGCCGGCCCATCCCCAGCGGTGCCAGCCGGGCACCGGCAGGATCGAGCCGAGGCTGCCGCCGAAGTAATAGCAGGACAGGTAGATGCCGATCGCCGTCGAGCGCGCGCTCGACGCCGCCTGTGAAATGAACGTGTTGGCCGACGCCTGTTCGACGAACACGGCGGTCGAGCTGAGCGCGAGGCCGGCCAGGATCACCGGCACGTGGTCGGACAGCGTGAGCAGCGCTCCGCCGATCGCGAGCGCGGCTGCGGCGAGCCCCGGTGCGCGCGGGCCGCGATGCCGCGCGAGGCGCCCTGCCAGCGGCGTCACGACCACCGCCACCAGGAACACCGCATAGATCGCGCCGATCCCGACCGTGCCGAAGCCGAACGGCGCGCGGGCCAGGCGCAGGCCGACGAACGTGAACGTCGCGACCTGCGACGCGAGCACGCACGCGCCGATCGCGAACGACGCGAGCAGCGGGCCGCGCGTGACGATGCGCCAGGCCGGCCCCGCACCGGCGTCCGTGTCGGGTTCGACACGCCGCGCGATCGCGCCGGACGCCGGCAGGCTCGCGTAGATCGCGATGCCCGTGACGAGACACAGCGCCGCGACGACGTCGAGCGCATGCCGCCAGCCCCACATCGACGTCATCAGGTTGGTCGCGAAGCGGCCGGCGAAACCGCCGAGCGTCGTGCCGGCGACGAACAGCGCGCTGATCTCGGCCGACGTGCCGCGATCGAAGCGCTCGGCGATGTACGCGATCGACAGCGCGAAGACGAACGGCATGACCAGGCCGGCGGCAAAGCGCGCGCCGAGAAACGACGCGAAACCTGCCGCATGCGCGGACCACACGACCGGCAGCGCGACGGCCATCGCGGCCAGCGAGATCGCGATGCGCCGCTCGATGCGCGCGGCCAGCACGCCGACGAACGGCGCGATAATGGCGACGGCCGTCGTGGTGGCGCTCACGCCCTGCCCCGCGCGCTCCGCGCTGACGCCGAAGGTGGCCGCGAGTTCGTGCAGGATGCCCTGCGTCGAATACAGATTGAGAAACGCGGCGAAGCCGCAGAGAAAGAACGCGATGCGCGTGGTCCTGTCGTTCATCGGAGCTGCCTGGTCGTCGATGCCGACAGTCTGACGAGCGCGCCGTACGCACGCCAATACCGTTTTCATCGCGATTGATACCGGAACGACAACAATGCTTGACCTGCGCCGCCTCCGCTATTTCGTGGTCGTCGCCGACGAACTGCACTTCGGCCGCGCGGCATTGCGCCTGCGCGTCGCGCAGCCGCCGCTCACGCGCCATATCGCCGCGCTGGAAAGCGAGCTCGGCGTGCAGCTGTTCGAGCGTTCGACGCGCGCGGTGCGGCTGACGCCGGCAGGCGCCGCGTTCCTCGAACAGGCGCGCAACGTCGTCAGCGCGGCCGCCGAGGCCGAGGCGAGCGCGCGCAAGCTCGCGCAAGGCGTCGCCGGACGAATGGTGATCGGTTATGCGAGTGCCATTCCGATGTCCGACACGTTCCCGGACGTCATCCGCGCCGCGAGCCGCACGATGCCCGACGTCGAATTCGCGTTCCGCGAGGCGGCGACCGCCAGCCAGCACCGGCAGATCGCGGACGGCACGATGGACATCGGTTTCGGCTGGGCATGGGGCGACGCGCCTGGCGTGCCGGTGGCGTCGCTCGTCGTGTCGCGTGAACCACTTGTGGCCGCCGTGCCGGCCGGGAATCCGCTCGCGGGCCGCGCGAGTGTCGACGTCGCGGCGCTGGCGAACGAAACCTTCGTGACGTTTCCGCCGGGTTACGGCTCGGCATTGGCCGCCGCACTGGACGACCTGTGTGCGCAGGCCGGATTCGCGCCGCGCATCGGCGCGACCGCGGCACAGATCACGACACTCGTGTCGCTGGTGGCCGCCGAACGCGGCATCGCGATCGTGCCGGGTTTCACGGCGACGCTGCAGCGCCCGGGCGTCGTGTACGTGCCGCTCGCCGGCGCGCGCGCGGTCGAGCAGATCGTGTCGTGGAGCGAGCCGTTTGCGTCGGCGTGCGTCGAACGCTTCGTCGCACTCGCGCGCTCGCTTGTGCAGCCCGCATCGGCTTGACGCGAGTCAAGCGATCCGGATCGACCTTCCCCGTGGTTTCGGTGTTCCGGCTGCGCGACACCCTTTTCCACACCGATCACGTTTGCCGGAACGGTTGAGCGCCCTCACCGAATGCCGCAGGTGCCGCAGATATCGCCGGAATGACGCGCGCCGCACTGCCACCGTGACGCGCGTCCCGCATGCCGGCGCGGTCGCCCGCGAAATCGATAAGGGCTGCTCACTACCTCACTGCACCAAGATGGTGTAAACCGCTCGCGCGTCGGCCAGTCCCCCGTCATTCGTGGCCGTGACGGTAAACGTGTACCGCCCGGTCTTCCTCGGCGTACCAATAATACCGCCCGTATCCTGATTGAACTGGAGACCGGGGGGCACCCCCCCGTTGGTCACCGTGAAGCGGACGGTCGCAGGCGTATTCGTCGTGATTTTCGCGCCGTAGAGCGCGCCTTGAGTGGCGACCGGCAGGACGGCGGGGCCCAGTTGCGGTGTGGGTGCCGATACGGTCTGCGGCGCGCCGATCGGGACGCCTTCGGCATTCACCTGCTGCAACGACCAGCTTTGCCCGGGAGTGACGGACTTCAGGGTCCACGAGGTCGTCTGGTCGCGAAGCGCGGCCCGCTGCTTTTCGGTGAACGCGCCGAGATTCCTGGCGGTTTCCCACTGCTTGATCTTGTCGAGGATATCCGGCGTCGACTCTGCCGAGAGCAGGAATGCCATCGTGGACTGGAAGCCAATGCCGGCGTTGAGCGCCGCGCCGCGTGCGAGCCGGGTTTCGATCATGGTCAACGAGACGCCCGTGATATCGAACCAACCAAGCATGCCCGGCAGGTAGTTGGCCTGGTAGAAGGCGTTGTCGCGATACAGCTGATCGATGTCCGAGTTGGACCAGCTCGCCCGGGTCAGCGTGTCCCATGCGTTCGAGGTCATCCGGCTCGTCTCGCTGATGTATCCGTCGTGCCCGGTCTGGGCGGCGTAGGTGCCGTTGATCAACCGGGCAATGCCGAAGCTGCCCCAGCCGGTATCACTGGCGGATTCCACCCCGTCGAAGGAGTGGGACCGGATGCCGACGTTGTTCCTGAGGGCGCCCAGCCGGGTGGCGATCTCGTCGATGATGCCGAGGCCGCCGATGGCCCCGCCGTACGAATTCACGATCACCCTCGCAACGGGCGTGCCACGCGCGGCTTCGGCCGGGACGGAGCCCCACTGGCCTCGGGTCAGTCCACTGACTTGCCATTCGGTGACGCCTCTTTGGACCGCGTTGAACGAGATGAACTCGTTGCCGATACGCAGCATCTTCTCGTTGATCCCGTCCCGCACCGGCGCGAATCCGCTCAAGTAGAGCATCTTGCTCGTCATGTTCAACGGCCGGGACAAGGCGGCTTGACCGCCCAAGGCCAGGCGAGGATCCGCGGGCGGCGAAACGTAGGGGTCGATGGAGGTGGGCGGGCCGACGCTGATGAAGTCCGACATGGTATGGACGCCGACGCGGACGCCGTGCTCCTTTGCCGCTTCCACCAGCTTCTCGGCTCCGTTGTCGCTGTCGCCGAAGGTGAAGTCGAACTGATAATGCCCGGTGTATTTCCAGGGGCCGCGAAAATTCCTTGGCGAGTAGATGTAGTTGATTCCCGCGCTGTTGGCGAATCGGGCGGCCTTGCCGACATTGCCGGTGTCGAGATCGTCCAGCACGAAAGACGACTGGCTGCTCGCCTGCGCCACTTTCTGCCACTGGCCGTTCTGGGTCGGATACGGGAGGTTTTCACCCGAGGCAATGAACGACAACAGGGTCGTCACGAGCTCCGGTGCGCTGCCGTACAGCGCAATCTTCGATCCGATGACCGAGCCCGCGCTGTCGAGCGGGCCGAGCGGGATCGGATAGTCATTGGGATTGAGCCGGTCGCGCCGGCGCGTATAGTCGAACGTGAAGGCGCGCAGCACGGCCCCCCATGACGTCTTCGCCGCCACGCACCACGGCTCCAGCGCCGCCACGTCCACGTTGTAAGGATTGGGGATGACGTCGTTTTCCCAGCCGTATTGCGGATATTCCTTGGGCCACGCGCCTTCGGTACGGTCGTTGAGCGGCTTGAGACCGATCGCGAATTCGTTGTCCCGCACCACGCCCGCGGCTTCGCCGACGGTCTGGTTGATCGCGACAGGCAACGGCCCCCATAGCAGCGTCTGAACGTCGGAAGTGGGATCGGTCGATACGCGGGTGACTTCAAAGGTGGCGTAGCCGTTTTTCTGCAGGACGCGGACATCGACCTCGAATGCGAGGCCGGCATCGTTCACGAAGGACAGCGTGTTGTCGGCGGACGACCATCGGACGCCGGCGGGCTTCGCCAGTACGCCGTTGATCACGAGCCTGACGAGCGGGACGGATTTCCCGGGCGAGATGTAGTTGCGGCCGCTGCGCGAATCGATGAGTTCGACGACAGCGCCGGTGGAGTCCAGGCCGAGCGTCAAGTAGCCAGCCGGAATGTGTAGAGTGCTTGTCATTTTTCGACTTTCCTGACGAAAATGGCGGGCGCCGCGAGCGACGCCGATGGCGGCCAGCCGCGGTGAATGGCTGCGGCTGGCCCGCCGCCGCAACTGCCTCGTCAACCTTCCGGCGGTGAAGCCGGCACAGTTGGAAAGAGGCAGCGACCGTATGACTCCGGTGCGGGTTTTATTGGCTCGGAACTTCGGCGATATACGAAACGTAGAGGTTTTGCCCCCAGTCGCTGCCCGAATAATTCGGGAACACCCTGTCTTCGCGGGTGATGTTGACGTTGAATCCGGTCGTCGTGACCTGGGTCACCGTCACCGAGAACGTGTCCGGATAACTGGATCCGTCGTTGGGGTCCTGGAGGGCCGTCACGACCACGATGGGCGCGGTCGAAAACGTGCCCGGAAACGTGATTTGCGCATTGAAAGGCGGGTTGATCCAGGAATCCCGATTACCGCCCTGAACGCTTCCGACTGCCTGCTTTGCTACGATTCTTTCCAGCATGTTGAGCTCCTGATGGATGGAACGACGTAAGGTCTTGAGTGAGCCTCGCGCGAATGCACTTCGCTCGAAGACAAAGTTATGCCGCGCATGCGTCGAAAGCGATTACACGTGATTACATGATCGAGGCGGCCATCAAGGGGCGTCGAAAGCGACGATTTCAAGTCGAAATCGACGGCAATTTTGTCCTGGTTCACACCCGATGCATGACGGAACGATGTCGAATCGGCAAGATCGTTACGTATCGGGAATCAAATAACAAAAAGAACAACTAACCATTCACTATTCGACGCGAATCCTCCAAGATGGGCACGCCGCCGGCCGGGCATGCCCGGTCGCCCGACCGGCGGCGATACGCGGGCCAGCGTATCCCTCTTCCACTTGGAGAACACAATGCACAACAATGTGTTGCCGCGTTTCATCCCGCGCGCGCTTGCCGCGGGTTGCCTGCTCGCCGTGGCGAGCGTGTCCCAGGGCGCCGGCGTCTATGCGCCCTATGTCGACGTGACGCTCTATCCGACGCCGCTCGTCGACCAGATCGGCGTCCGGCAAGGCATCCAGCAGTTCACGCTCGCGTTCGTGGTCGCGGGCAACGGGTGTACGCCGTCGTGGGGCGGCGTGCAGCCGATCGGCAACGGCGCGAGCGGCCTGCTGACCGCGCTGTCGACGTCGATCGCGAGCTATCGCGCGAAAGGCGGCGAAGTCGCCGTGTCGTTCGGCGGCGCGAACGGCACGCCGCTGATGCAGGCATGCTCGACGGTTCCCGCGCTGGCGGGCGCGTACCAGACCGTGATCGACACGTACGGCCTCACGCACATCGACTTCGACATCGAGGGCGCGTCGCAGCTCGACACGGCCGCGGTCGCGCGCAACTTCCAGGCCGTCGCCCAGCTGCAGGCGAGTTATGCGGCGAAAGGCAAGCCGCTGCACGTCACGCTGACGCTGCCGACGATGCCGACCGGGCTCACGCAGGACGGCCTGAACGTCGTCAACGCGGCGATCTCGAACCGGACCGTGTTCGATGCGGTGAACGTGATGGCGATGGACTACGGCCCCGCGAACATCGACATGGGGGCCGCCGCGATCAGCGCCGCGCAGGCGCTGTACGCGCAACTCGATACGGCCTTCAAGTCGGCCGGCCAGCCGAAGACCAACGCCCAGCTCTGGCAGATGGTCGGCGTCACGCCGATGATCGGCGTGAACGACGTGCAGGGCGAAACCTTCACGCTCGCGAATGCGCAGAGCGTGCTGAACGCGGCGGTCGCCAACGGCTACGGCTTCTTCGGCAACTGGTCGGTCGGCCGCGACCAGGCGTGTCCGTCCGGCGGCACGTATGCGTCGCCGACCTGTTCGGGCGTCGCGCAGCAGCCGTACGCGTTCGCGACGATCTTCAGGCAGCTCGACGGCAAGTGGGGTGCGGGCGTCACGCAGGATCCGAACTACGGCGGCGGCTCGGACGGCGGCACGCCGCAACCGGGCGCGCCCTGGGCGGCCGGCCAGGTCTATACGGCCGGCGCGACCGTCACCTACCAGGGCACGACGTATCAGGCGCAATGGTGGACGCAGGGCGACGTGCCCGGCCAGGCCGCCGTGTGGAAACCGGTGGGCGGCGGCACGGCCACGTGGTCGGCGACCACCGCGTATTCAGGCGGCACCTGCGTGATGTACCAGGGCGCGAAATACTGCGCGAAATGGTGGACGCAAGGCGACAACCCGAGTGCGGGTGGTGTGTGGGTGAAGTCGTGATGCCGCGGATCGGCCGTCGCTAGGCCTGCACGTGCATCGGGGGCCGTTCACGGCGATCGCGGCCCGATCGCCGGCGGACGGCCCGCTTCGCTTGCCGGCCCTCTTCCGGTACGCCCCGCCCGCCGTCAGCCGCGCGCGTGTTCGGCGAGCAGCCGGGCCTTCGCGTCGACGAGCAGCGCCGCATGCGTATCGCGATGCTGGCGGATCCGCTCGGACGGCCCGACCACCGACAGCCCGTACCAGTCGCCGTCGAGCGTCAGCGCAACCGCGATCGCCGACAGCTCGGGCGCGCTCTCGCCGAAGTTCTCGGCCCAGCCGAGTTCGCGAAACCGCGCGGTTTGCGCGACGAGCGCGGGCAGGTCCGCCACCGTCGCGTCGGTGAAGCGCTCGAACGGCAACTGCGCGCCGAGCGCCTGCTGCGCGTCGCCGGCCAGTTCCGCGAAGATCGCCTTGCCGATCGAGTTCGCATGCAGCGGGCGCAGTTCGCCCGGCTCGCGCGTGTAACGGATCGCCTGCTCCGATTCGACGACGTCGAGGTAGGTGACCGACACACCCTGGATCTTGCCGAGCACGGCCGTCTCGCGGCTCGCGTCGCGCAGCGCGACGAGATGCGGATGGACGATGTCGACGACCGGGTCGGTCGCGTCGATCGCCGCAGCGATCGTCTGCAGGCGGCGCGTCGGGTAGTAGCCGCCGCGCCTGCGCACTTCGTACAGGTAGCCGCGGCTCACGAGCGTGCGCGCCATCGCGAGGCAGCTCGACGCCGGCACATTGAGCAGGCGCGCGAGTTCGGTGAGCGGCAGCGGCCGCCGTTCGGCGGCGAACAGCTCGAACAGGTCGAGCGTGCGGGCAACGAGTTTGACGTCCATGACGAGCGCTTGAATCGGAACGGGAAACCGCGCGCCGGGCCGGCTGCCGGGTCGGTACGGTCAGTACGACTTCGGCAGCCCGAGCACCTTCTCCGCGATGTAGCAGAGGATCAGTTGCGGACTCACGGGCGCGAGCCTCGGAATCATACACTCGCGCAGGTAGCGTTCGACATGGTATTCCTTCGCGTAGCCCATCCCGCCGTGCGTCGCGACCGCCGTCTGGCACGCCTGGAACGCGGCTTCCGCGCCGAGGTATTTCGCGGCGTTCGCTTCCGCGCCGCACGGCTGCCCCGCGTCGTAGCGCGTCGCGGCCTTCATCACCATCAGCCACGCGGCCTCGAGCTGCATCCACGCCTGCGCGAGCGGATGCTGGATCGACTGGTTCTGCCCGATCGGCCGGCCGAACACGACGCGCTCGCACGCATACTGCGTCGCGCGGCGCAGCGCGGCCTGCCCGAGGCCGATCGCCTCCGCCGCGATCAGGATGCGTTCCGGATTCAGACCGTGCAGCAGATAGCGGAAGCCGTCGCCTTCGTTGCCGATCAGATCGCCTTCCGGCACGCGCAGGTTGTCGATGAACAGCATGTTCGAATCGACCGCCTTGCGGCCCATCTTCTCGATCTCGCGCACCTCGACGCGCGACCGGTCGAGATCGGTGTAGAACAGGCTCAGGCCGTCGGTCGGCTTCGCGACCCGGTCGAGCGGCGTCGTGCGCGCGATGATCAGCATCTTGTTCGCCACCTGCGCGGTCGAGATCCAGATCTTGCGCCCGCTCAGCACGTAGTGGTCGCCGTCGCGGCGGGCCTGCGTGCTCAAGTGCGTGGTGTCGAGGCCCGCATCGGGTTCCGTCACCGCGAAGCACGCCTTGTCGCGCCCGGCGATCAGCGGCGGCAGGAAACGCGCCTTCTGGGCGTCGTTGCCGAACACCTGCACCGGGTTCAGCCCGAAGATGTTCATGTGGACGGCCGATGCGCCCGACAGGCCGGCACCCGATGCGCTGATCGTGCGCATCATCAGCGCGGCCTCGGTCATCCCGAGCCCGGCTCCGCCGTGCGCCGGGTCCATCGCGATGCCGAGCCAGCCGGCCTCGGCAAGCGCCGCGTGGAAATCGGCGGGAAACCCGCCCGCGCGATCGCGTTCCAGCCAGTAGTCGTCGCCGAAGCGCGCACAGATTTTCTCGATCGCGCTTTCGATTGCGCGCTGGTCGTCGGTCAGGTCGAACTGCATGGATGGCTCTCCGGGAAAAGGCCGAGCGGCCGCGCCGCTCTGAGGAAAATGCGAGGCGGCGCCAGGGGTTGCGCCCAGCGGAACGTCCCCTTGCGGGATGACCCCGTCGGGGCGCCGGCGCGGCGCGGCAGGCCTGGGGCGCTCACAACGGAAACACGCCGACGATCACCGCGGCGAACACCATCAGCACCGTGGCGGCGAACAGGAACGGAATCGTGAATTTCTGATGCTCGGCGAGCTCGACGCCGGTCAGGCCGACGATCAGGAACGTCGCGGGCGTGAGCGGGCTCACCGGGAACCCCGTCGTCATCTGGCCGAGCAGCGCGGCCTGCGCCATCTGGATCGGCGGCACACCGAGCAGCTTCGCGCTTTCCGCGAGCACCGGCAGCACGCCGAAGTAGAACGAATCGGGGTCGAACAGCAGGCTGAGCGGCATCGACAGCAGCCCGAGCACGAACGGCATGTGGCGCGCATGCTCGACCGGCACGTGCGCGACCACCACGTCCGCCATCGCCTTCAGCATCCCGGTGCCGGACATGATGCCGGTGAACGCGCCGGCCGCGAGCAGCACGCTCGCCATCATCAGCGCGGCCTTCGCATGCGCGTCGATCCGCTCGCGCTGGGCCTGCACGTCCGGGTAGTTGATCACGAGCGCGGCGACCGTGCCGAGCATGAACATCACCATCGGGTCGACGATGCCGGACACGAGCGTGACGAGCACCACGAGCGTCAGCGCGAGATTGATCCGGAAGCGTTCCGGCCGGCGTAACGCGCGCTCGGCATCGGTCAGCGCACGCGGCGCGATCGCGAGCGGTGCCGCGCCGGCACGATCGAGCCCGAGGCGTTTCGCCTCGCGCACGCCGAGCACGTACGCAGTGCCGAATACGAACACGAGCCCGACGATCTGCACCGGAATCATCGGCATGAAGATCGCGGAACCGGGAATGTGCAGTGCCGCCGACGCCCGCAGCATCGGCCCGACCCACGGCAGGAAATTGACGCCGGCCGACATCGACGCGACGCACGCGAGGATGCGCCGATCCATTCCGAGCCGCGTATAGAGCGGCATCATCGCGGGCAGCGTGACGAGAAACGTGACGGCGCCGGAGCCGTCGAGGTGAATCAGCAGCGCGAGCAGCGCCGACCCCATCACGATGCGCGGCGGATGGCAGCCGATCACGCGCAGCACGCCTGCGATGATCGGGTCGAGCATCCCGGCGTCGGTGAGGATACCGAAAAAAAGAATCGCAAAAACGAACATCCCGGCGATCGGGCCGATGTTCTGTACGCCGTGCACGATGAACTTGCCGGTCGCGAGCCCGAAACCGGCCGCGAGCGACGCGGCCACCGGCACGACGATCAGCGCGACGAGCGGCGACAGCCGCTTCGTGATGATCAGGCCGAACAGCGCGACGATGGCGATCGCGCCGATCCATGCAAGCATGATGCGTCTCCTCTTCAGCCGGTGCGCCCGTGCGTGGCCCGGCGTGGGGTTCGAATGGTCGTGCGGCACAGCGCCGCCGGTCGCGCGGTACGCGCCGGCGGCCGCGATGCCGGTCAGTTCCGGTGCGGGGCGTTATCGCGGTCGCTATCGCGTTCGTTATCGCGGTCGGTCGTGCAGCCGGTCGTGCCGGCGTCGGCGAATACCTGCGCCGCGTGTTCGTTCAGCGCGGGCGGCGGCCGCCGGTACGTGGCCGGCGTGCGGCCGAGCTTGATCGGCGACGCGATGCCGCGATGCCGGCCCAGCTCGACTTTCATCGCCCGATGCGCGACATGCGGATGATCGAGCGCCGCATCGAGCCCGAGCACCGGCGCGCACGGCACGCCGCGGCGCATCAGCTGCTCGGCGAGCGCCGCGCCGTCGTGCGCGGCCAGCGCCGTTTCGAGCAGCGTGCGCAGCACGGCGCGGTTCGCGCTGCGCGCGCGGTTGTCCGCGAAACGCGGGTCGCCGGGCCAGTCGCGCGTGCCGAGCACGTCGCACAGTGCCGCGAACTGCCCGTTGTTGCCGACCGCGAGAAAGATGTCGACGCTCGCCGTCGGAAAACTGTCGTACGGCGTGATGTTCGGATGCGCGTTGCCGGTGCGCACGGGCGCGTTGCCCGAATGAAAGAAGTTCGGCGTGTGCGGATGCAGGATCGACAGCGCGCAGTCGAACAGCGTCGCTTCGACGAACTGGCCGCGGCCGCTCGCGTCGCGCTCGCGCAGCGCCATCAGCACGCCGAGCGCCGCGTTCAGCCCGGTGACGAGATCGACGATCGGCACGCCGACCCGCAGCGGCGCGCCGCCCGCTTCGCCATTGACGCTCATCAGCCCCGCGAGCGCCTGCACGGCCGCGTCGTAGCCGGGCAGCCCGCCGAGCGGGCCGTCCGCACCGAAGCCCGACACACGGCAATGGACGAGGCGCGGAAACCGCGCATGCAGCGCGTCGAAACCGAGCCCCCAGCGCTCCATCGTGCCGATCTTGAAGTTCTCGACGATGGCGTCCGCGCCTTCGAGCAGGCCGAGCAGCCGCTCGCGGTCGGCCGGTTGCGTCAGGTCGAGCGCGATGCCGAGCTTGTTGCGGTTCACGCCGAGGAAGTACGACGCGGTATCGCCGTCGAACGGCGGCCCCCACGTGCGCGTTTCGTCGCCGGACGGCGGTTCGACCTTGATCACCTCCGCGCCGTGGTCGGCAAGGATCTGCGTGGCGTACGGGCCGCCCAGCACCCGCGACAGATCGATGATGCGCAATCCCGCCAGCGCGCCCTGCTGCTCGTGTTCCGCCATGCGTCCCGCTCCTGGTTCCGGTTGATCGGACTGCCGGTTCCGGCAGGTCCGGCGCCTGCGGCGCGACCGTCCGGATTCGACGAATAATTCTTGTGTGTGAATTTATATTCACACTGGAGAATTATGTTGTCAACCCCGGCGGCACCCTGAGACCGTGCGGAAGACTTCGCCGTGCAGGTGGAGACGACACCCGACACAGGCCGGTTGCGATGGCACCCCGCCTTTCGCTAAGCTGGCGGGAAACCTCAATCTCGAAAAATTCAGGCGGACTATTCATGAAACGGATGCTGCTGGCGGCCTTCGTACTGGCGTCGACGCTGGGTGTCGGACATGCGCAGACCCAGACGTACCACTTCGGCGAGGGACAGACGCAGATGCCCGGGGGAACGCCGCACGCCGCCGCGCCAACCGCACGGCACGCGAGCCCGTCGCCTCACCATCGGCGTGCCGTTCACAAGCGCCGCCATCCGCGCCACGTGAAGCCGACGCGCAGCGGGATCTACAAGCACACGTGACCCGGCGTCCGTTGCGCGACGCCGTGCATGGAACTGTCATGAACGACCGGTAGGATCGCTGCGGCTGCCTGCAAGCCGTCGCGGCCCGCCGCCGGGCAACGCGCCGCCGATGCGCACTTTCTCCACGATTCAGCACCTGTTTTGCCGAACATGAGTACCGGGCCGGACACCCTCGCCGTCATCAAGGAACGCGCCACGATCGTGTGCCGCCAGCACGGCAGCGTGCTGCTGGTCGCCCGCACCGCGTCGCGGTGGTCGCTGCCGGGCGGCACGATCCGGCGCGGCGAGACGCCGCTCGACGCCGCACTGCGGGAACTTGCCGAGGAAACACGGCTGGAGGGGCTCGCACTCGACTACGCGGTGCAGTTCGGCGGGCTGACGAAGCTCCATCACGTGTTCGTGGCCGACGTGCCGGCGCACCTGACGCCGCGGGCGAGCAACGAGATCGCCCGCTGCAAGTGGTTCACCGCCGACCGGCTCGACACGCTCCGGGCGAGCGTGCCGACGCGCAAGATCATCGAGTTGCTGCGGCTCGACTGTTTTTCGGCGATCGCGAACGGCCGGCTGCGCTGACGTCGATCCCACCCGCGCCCGTCACGTGCGCAGGAACGGGCCGGCCTTGTGTTCGAGCAGCGTGACGAGTTCGGGCTGCATGTACGCGTAGCGATCGGGAATGTCGAGGCAGACGACCTTCTTGTGCCGCAGATGCGTGCCGAATTGCGCGGCCAGCCTGGTCTTGTGCGCGCGCTCCATCACGAACACGACGTCGGCCCAGTCGAGCTGCTCGGCGCACACGTGTGTGTCCGCATCGGGCGCGAGGCCCGCCGAATCGGTTTCGACACCCGGCCACGCGGCGAATACCGCTTCGGCCGTCGGGCTGCGCAGCCGGTTGCGGCTGCAGATGAAGAGTGCCCGCGTCATGTCGCCGCGAGGTTCAACCTTGCGGAATCGTGCCCGGCCGGACGTACGCAAGCATGTGCGGCACGTAGTCGGCCTTGCCGAGTTCGACGCCATGGTGACGCAGGATCCCGTAAGCGGTGATCGCGTGGAAATTGAACTGCGGCAGTGCCCAGTCGCGCGCGTACTGCTCGCCCGTCATGTCGAACGCGATCCCGTTCGGCATCTCGAGCGCGATCGGCAGCGCGCCGCCGCCGTCGAGCGCATCCGGCGCGAGTTCGCCGAGAAATGCGAGCGTGCCGGCGATGATCGCCTGCGCATCGGCGAGCGAGCCGGGCTGCGCATCCGCATTCCATCCCGCCTCGCGCAAGGCCAGCAGCGCAGCCGGCAACGGTTCGCCACGCAGCCGGTGGATGGGCTCCATGGCCTGGAAGCACGAGAAGCGCACCTGTGCCGCGAGCGGATACATGTCGGGCGCCAGCTTCAACGTCATCGCCGTGTCGGGCGCGTCGCCCGCGGCCTGCCGGTGCGCAGCGGCCTTGTCGAGCCACGCGGTCTGTGCGCGCAGCATGTGGGTGAAGGTCGGAACGAGAAGTTGGGTCGGTGTCACGCGTGCGCTCCTGGGTCGGGTTGTCGTTTGCGCCACGATAGCAGCGTCGGCGCAAACGTGCATCCCGGCCCGGGTGACGAGCGCGATTCGATGCCGATTCAACGATCCGGCAAGGTGACGCAAGCGTGCGCGTGTTCCCCTACCGCAAGACGATCACGGCGCGCGGCCGTTGCTGCCCGGCCTCAAGGCTTGCCGTGCCGGGCCAGGAACCGGTCGAGCTGCGATGCAAACGCCTTGCCGTCGCGCGCGCTGAACGGCGCCGGCCCGCCCGTGTCGATCCCGGCGCTGCGCAACTGGTCCATCATCGCGCGCGTCGACAGGCGTTCCTCGATGTTCTCGCGGCTGAACCAGTTGCCGCGCGGGTCGAGCGCATGCGCGCCCTTGTCGAGGACGGCGGCGGCCAGCGGGATGTCGGCGGTGATCACGAGGTCGCCGGCTTCCGCCAGCTCGACGATCCGCGCATCGGCCACGTCGAAGCCGGCCGGCACCTGCACCGCCTTGATGAACGGCGACGGCGGCGTGCGCAGGAACTGGTTCGCGACCAGCGTCACGCAGATTTCGGCACGACGCGCGGCGCGAAACAGCATGTCCTTGATGACGGCGGGACACGCGTCGGCATCGACCAGTACTTGCATGGCGGTTTTTTCCAGTGGGCAGAAGCAGAAGCGGCGATCATAGCGCACCGCGGCCGGCGATCAGCCTGCGCGGCCCGCGCACAGCGCGTCGGCCGTCACCCACTGCGCGCCCCACGCGGCGGCCAGCCGCTCGCCCTGCCCGATCCGCACGGCCGCATCGTCGAAGTCGACGAACACGACGTGATCGGCCGCCGCGGGTTTGGCCGGCATCTCGCGCGTGCGTCCGTCGGACAGCACCCACAGCCAGCGCTGCTTGTCCGGGTCGCGCCGCGCCGCACGCGCGAGCAACTGCGCGGCGGCCGCGATGCCGTCGGCAAGCGGCGTACCGCCGCCACCGTCGACCGGTTCGAGCCAGCGCGCATTCCACCAGCGCGGCACGGCCGGGCCGAAGCGCCGCGCGGCGCCGTCGCCACCGAAACAGATCAGCGCGGTTTCGACCCGATCGCGCGCGGCCTCGTCGAAATACGCGACGATCAGCCCCTTCGCCAGTGCGAGCCGCCCGTGCGACAGCATCGACGCCGAACAGTCGAGCACGAAGCAATGCAGCGCATCCGGTGCGCCAGCCCGCTTGCGGAAGCGCAGATGGCCGCGATGCAACGGATCGCCGCGCTTCGCGGCGAACGTCGCCGGCCATGCGACGGCCGTGCCGGTGCGCGCCGTACCCGGCACGCGCGCGGCTGCGCCTGGCTGCCATCGAGGACCGCGAACGGCGTTCGCGGCGGCGCCGGCTCGATGGCTCAGCGTTTTTTTAGCGGCAGCGGCACCACGCTTTTCACGTCGCGCAGCCCCGCCGGCTCGGGCCGCAGGTAGCCCCAGTCGCCCTGCGCGACGGCGGCGCCGTTTCCGCTTGTGGCCGGTCGATCGTCCGGCTGCTGGCGTGCATCCGGCGGCGAACGGTCGTCGCGTGCGCGATCCGGCTGCGACGCGCCGGACGACGGCGGCGCACCGGCATGGCGTCGGTGCCGCAGCACGGCTTCGGCCACGCGCGCCACATGCGACACCGTCACCGCATCGGCATGCTCCAGTGCGGCGAGCGCGCGCGCCGCGCGCAACATCACGAGGTCGGCACGCAGCCCGTCGACGGCCGCGTCGATGCACAGCGCGCTGACGTGCGCATGCACCGCATCGCCGAAATCGAGCGTCGCCAGCCGTGCGCGCGCCGCGCGAATCCGTTCGCCGAGTGCGCGCTGCGCGGAGGCATGGCGCGCGCGGAACGCCTCCGGATCGAGATCGAATGCAAGCCGCGCCTTCACGATCCGCTCGCGCTGCGCGGCGTCGAAGCAGTTCTCCAGTTCGACCATCAGGCCGAAGCGGTCGAGCAGTTGCGGACGCAGCTCGCCCTCCTCGGGATTCATCGTGCCGACGAGCACGAAGCGCGCGTCGTGCGCGTGCGACACGCCATCGCGTTCGACGATGTTCACGCCGCTCGCGGCGACGTCGAGCAGCGTATCGACGAGCCCGTCGGCGAGCAGGTTCACCTCGTCGACATACAGCACGCCGAGATGCGCCCGCGCGAGCAGGCCCGGCCGGAAGCGCACGCCGTGGTCGGCGAGTGCATGCGCGAGGTCGAGCGTCCCCGTCACCTGCTCGTCGCTCGCCGACAGCGGCAGCGTGACGAACTGCCCTTCGGGCAACAGCTCGGCGAGGCCGCGCGCGGCGGTCGATTTCGCGGTGCCGCGCGGGCCGCTCACGAGCACGCCGCCGAGCGACGGGTCGATCGCGGCGAGCAGCAGCGCCTGCTGCAGCGCGTCCTGTGCGACGAGCGCCGCAAACGGAAAAACCACGCGCGCGCGGTGCGTCGTCGGATCGGTCATCGCCGTCCCCCTTCCTGGAGTTGTTCGCTGTCGAGCCAGACCGTTTCGATCCGCTCGCGATAGTCGCCCGGTTGCTGCCACAGGCCGCGCTGCATCGCCTCGACGAAGCGTTCGCAGATACCGTGCAGCGCCTTCGGGTTGTGCCGTTCGAGGAAGGCGCGGGTGGCGTCGTCGAACAGGTATGCGTCGGCGACGAGCGCGTACTGGTGGTCGGACAGCACGCGCGCGGTCGCGTCATAGCCGTACAGGTAGTCGACGGTCGCCGCCAGCTCGGCCGCACCCTTGTAACCATGGCGCTTCACGCCGTCGAGCCATTTCGGGTTGACGACGCGCGAACGGATCACGCGCGCGATTTCCTCGCGCAGCGTGCGCATCTTCGGCGCGACCGGGTTCGCGTGGTCGCCGTGGTAGATGCTCGGCTGCTGCCCGGACAGGTGCCGCACCGCCGCGGTCATCCCGCCCTGGAACTGGTAATAGTCGTTCGAATCGAGGATGTCGTGCTCGCGGCTGTCCTGGTTCTGCACGACCACGTCGATCGTCGCGAGCCGCTCGCCGAACACGTCGGCCGCGGCGTCGCCCGCGCTGTTCTGCGCATACGCATGGCCGCCCCACTGGCGGTACGCCTCTGCGAGATCGGCGTCGGTCTGCCAGCGGCGCTGGTCGATCAGGTCCTGCAGGCCCGCGCCGTAGCTGCCCGGCCGCGCGCCGAACACGCGCCAGCCGGCGCGGCGGCGCGCTTCGTCCGGCGCCACGCCCTGTGCGACCCACTTCGCGCGTTCGCGCTCGATGCGCGCGCGGATCGGGTTCAGTTCCTCCGGCTCGTCGAGCGCAGCCACCGCCTGCACCGCTGCGTCGAACAGATGCATCAGGTTCGGGAACGCGTCGCGGAAGAAACCCGAGACGCGCAGCGTCACGTCGATGCGCGGCCGGTCGAAGATCTCGATCGGCAGGATCTCGAAATCGGTCACGCGGTGGCTGCCGTGCGCCCATTTCGGCCGCACGCCAAGCAGCGCGAACGCCTGCGCGATGTCGTCGCCGCCCGTGCGCATCGTCGCCGTGCCCCACACCGACAGCCCGATCGCGCGCGGATAGTCGCCGTGATCCTGCAGATGGCGCTCGATCAGCTGCTGCGCGGATTTCAGGCCGAGCGTCCACGCGGCCTGCGTCGGCACCGCGCGCGTGTCGACCGAGTAGAAATTGCGGCCGGTCGGCAGCACGTCGGGGCGGCCGCGCGACGGCGAGCCGCTCGGCCCCGGCGGCACGAAGCGGCCGTCGAGCCCGCGCAGCAACTGACGCATTTCCTCGCCGCCGCACGCGTCGAGCGCCGGCAGCAGCGTCGCGCGGACGCGCTCGATCACGGCGAGCGTGTGCGGCCAGTCGCCGGGGGGCGGCGCGTCTTCCGCGCCCGTATGGCTGCCGTCGGCTGCACACAGCCTGTCCAGCCATTGCTGCGCGAGCCGTTCGAGCCGCTCGCGCGTATCGCCGGCATGGCGCCACGGCGATGCGTCGAGCGCGTGCAGGATCGCCGGTCGCGGGCCGACCCACGGCGCGGCCCAGTCGGCCGCGAGCGGGTCGAAATCATCGCCGAGCGCAAGATCGCGCGCGAGCGCGCCGATCAGTCCTGCGCGTGCGCCCTTGCCGTCGCCGACCGGAAAGCGCGCGAGCGCCAGCAGCGTGTCGCGCCGCTGGCGCCCGGCCGGCGACACGCCGAACACGTGCAGCCCGTCGCGAATCTGCGCTTCCTTCAGTTCGCACAGCCACGCGTCGACGCGCGTCAGCAGCGCATCCTCGTCGCCCGCGTCGCGCGGCGGCGACACGCTCAGCTCGTCGTGCAGCCGGTGTTCGGCGATCGTCGCGAGGATCGTCTTGCGCAGCAGCTTCGCGCGCCGCGCATCGACCATCAACGCTTCGTAGTATTCGTCGACCTGCCGCTCGAGATCCTGCAGCGGGCCGTAGTTTTCCGCGCGCGTGAGCGGCGGCATCAGGTGATCGACGATCACGGCCTGCGCGCGGCGCTTCGCCTGGCTGCCCTCGCCCGGATCGTTGACGATGAACGGATAAAGATGCGGCAGCGGCCCGAGGGTCAGGTCGGGCCAGCACGCGTCGGACAGCGCGACGCTCTTGCCCGGCAGCCATTCGAGGTTGCCGTGCTTGCCAAGGTGGATGACCGCGTCGATGCGATACGCATCGCGCAGCCAGAAATAGAACGCGAGATACGCATGCGGCGGCACGAGATCCGCGTCGTGGTAGCTCGCGTAGTCGTTCTCGCCGCGCGAGCGCGACGGCTGGATGCCGACGAACACGTTGCCCGCGCGCCAGCCGGCGATCGTGAAGCGCCCTTGCCGCAGCGTCGGATCGGCTTCGGGCGGGCCCCAGCGTTCGTTCAGCGCATCGCGCACGGCGGCCGGCAGCCGCGCGAAATGCGCGACGTAGTCGGCCAGCGGGAAGCTCTGGAAGGCGGGGCGCAGCGCATGCACGGCCGCGTCGTTGGTCACGCCTTCGGTGAGCCGCGCGATCAGCGCGTCGCCGTCGGGCGGCAGGTCGGCCACCGCGTAGCCCGCGTCGCGCAGCGCCGCGAGCACGCGCAGCGCGGACGCTGGCGTATCGAGCCCGACACCGTTGCCGATCCGCCCTTCGCTTTGCGGATAGTTCGCGAGAATCAGCGCGACGCGCTTGCTCGCGTTGTCGAGCGTGCGCAGCCGGCACCAGCCGCGCGCGAGCGCCGCGACGAACGCGATCCGCTCGGCGTCCGGCTGGTAGCGCACGACGTCGACCTCGGTATGCGGGCAGCGGTACGCGAGCCCCTTGAAGCTCACCGCGCGCGTGACGATCCGGCCGTCGACCTCGGGCAGCGCGATGTGCATCGCGATGTCGCGCGCATGCAGGCCCTGGTTGTCGGCCACCCATGCGTCGCGATTGCCGCCGGACAGGATCACCTGCAATACCGGCGCGTCGCCGGCGAGCACGTCGTGTTCCGGGCTGTCGATCGCGCCGGCCGCGAACGCGGTCGTGTTCAGCACGAGTGCGACGTCGTGCGTGTCGCAGAGCTGCGTGATGACTTCGCGGCTCACCGCATCCTTCAGCGACGTGACCGCGATCGGCAGCGGATTCAGCCCCTCCTGAACGAGCGCATCGGCCAGCGCATCGAACACGGCCGTGTTCGCGGCCTGCCAGTGCGCGCGATAGAACAGGATCGCGACGACCGGTGCGCCCGGCGTCCAGCGCGGACGCCAGTCGTCGACGCTCGCGCGGTCGCGCGCAGGGTGATACAGCGCGGCGGCCGGCAACGGGCGCGGCGGTTCGGGTTCGTCGCCGAACCCGAGCGTATGGAATGCGATGCTGCGCAGCAGCGCCTCGGCGTTGTGCACGCCGCCTTCGCGCAGGTAGCGCCACCACAGCCGGCACAGGCCGGGCGCGACCGTGCTCTTCGCGACGAGGTTCGGGTCTTCCTGCAGGTCGCCCGAGAACATCGCGAGCTGCTGCGCGCGCTTCGACGCGAGCGACACGGCCTGCTCGATCCCGTACGGCCAGTACGCCTCGCCGCCGAGATGGTCGATCACGACCGCCTTCGCGTGCTGCAACACGTCGTCGACGTAGAAATCGACCGACGCCGGCTGCCGCAGGAACGTGACGTTCGCGAGCCGCACACTCGGGAAGCCGGCCGGCAGGTGCGGTACGACGCTGGCAAGCAGCGACAGCGTCGTGTCGGCCGAGCTCAGGATCACGATGTCGGCCGGTTGCTGGTCGATCCGGACGACACCCTGCGTATCGTCGACGAAACCGCCCGGCGTGGTGCGCAGCAGATGCATCGTGCGTTACGCCTGTTGCGGTTCGGCCGCGCACGCGGCGTCGAACGCGCGTTGCAGCGCGGCCGCGTCGAGATCCTCGCCGATCAGCACGAAGCGGCTCGCGCGCGTTTCGCCGTCCTGCCAGCGACGGTCGAAATAGCTGTCGAAGCGGCGGCCGACACCCTGGATCACGAGCCGCATCGGCGCGCCGGGCAGCGCGGCGAAGCCTTTCGCGCGGTAGATCGTATGCGCTTCGACGACGCGCTGCAGCGCGGCGATCGTCGCCTCGCGCGTGCCGGCGTCGCCCGACACGACCACCGAGTCGAAATCGTCGTGATGGTGATCGTGATCGCCGTCGTCGGCCGAGCCGTGATGGTCGTGGCGCAGGTGGATCGTTTCTTCCGACGCCGATTCGAGGCCGAGCAGCATCGCGAGATCGAGCTCGCCGCGCGTCGCGCGCACGATCTTCACCTGCGGCGGGATCTCGTCGCGGATCGCGGTTTCGATCTGCGCGAATTCCGCGTCGCCGACGAGATCGGCCTTGTTCACGATCACGAGATCGGCGGACGACAGTTGATCGGCGAACAGCTCGTGCAGCGGCGATTCGTGGTCGAGGTTCGGGTCGGCGCGGCGCTGCGCGTCGACGGCCTGCGGGTTTTCCGCGAACTGGCCGCTCGCGGCGGCCGGCCCGTCGACGACGGTCACGACCGCGTCGACCGTGAAGCTGTTGCGGATCGTCGGCCAGTTGAACGCCTGCACGAGCGGCTTCGGCAGTGCGAGCCCGGACGTCTCGATCAGCACGTGGTCGATGTCCGCGCGGCGCTCGACGAGCGCTTCCATCACCGGATAGAACTCTTCCTGCACGGTGCAGCACAGGCAGCCGTTCGCGAGTTCGTAGAGCTGGCCCGATGCTTCGCCCTGCGCATCGTCGGCATCCTCGCAGCCGATGCCGCAACCCTTGAGGATTTCGCCGTCGATGCCGAGTTCGCCGAATTCGTTGACGATCACCGCGATGCGGCGGCCTTCGGCGTGTTGCAGGATGTGGCGCATCAGCGTCGTCTTGCCGCTGCCGAGAAAGCCCGTGACGATCGTGACGGGAAGCTTGCGTAGGGTCATGGAATATCCAGGTTGGTAAGGGAGGGTCACGCCGAGATCGTCACGTCGATCTCGTCGTAGCGCTTCAGCCGGTAGATCAGGGCCGACACGAGCCAGCAGGCGAGGAACAGGCCGATCACGACATAACCGAGCATGCCGAAGTGCGACGCCACCATCGACGCGAAGTCCCACACCGGGCCCTGCAGCGACAGCTTGTCCGCGAGCAGCGCCAGCACCTCGATGCCGCCGATCAGCGCGGCGACCAGCACCGACACGAAGGTGATCGTCATGTTGTAGTAGATCTTGCGGATCGGCCGCACGTACGCCCAGCGATACGCACCCATCATCAGGATGCCGTCGGTCGTGTCGACGAGCGTCATGCCGGCGGTGAACAGCATGGGCAGCGCCATCACGGACCAGAACGACAGGCCGCCCTGCACCTGCGCCGCCGAGATGCCGAACAGCGCGATCTCGGTCGCCGTGTCGAAGCCGAAGCCGAACAGGAACCCGACCGGATACAGGTGCCAGCTGCGCGACACGAGCCGGAACAGCGGACGGAACAGGCGCGCGAGCACGCCGCGCTGGTTCAGCAGCATGTCGAGATCGGCGTCGACGATCGGCTCGCCGCGCCGCGCGGCGCGAAACGTCCGGTAGACGGAAATCAGGATCAGCAGGTTCGCGATCGCGAGCACCAGCAGGAAGAATGCCGACACGCTCGTGCTGATCACGCCGCCCCACGCTTTCATGCTCTCGAAGCGCGCGAGCGACGCGGCCGTGAGCGTCACCACGACCGACATCACGATCACGACCGTCGAATGGCCGAGCGAGAAGAACAGGCCCGCGCCGAGCGGGCTGCGGCCCTCCTGCATCAGCTTGCGCGTGACGTTGTCGATCGCCGCGATGTGGTCGGCGTCGACCGCATGACGCAGCCCGAACACGTACGCGAGCAGCGCGGTGCCGAGCAGCACGGGCTGGCCGTGGAAGGCGGCGAATGCCCAGATCCACGCGCCTGCGTTGAAGGCGATCAGCAGCGCATAGATCGCGACGATCTTGCCGCGCAACCCGGACGGACTGTCGTTGAACAGGCGAAACAGCGAATCGAGCATGACGCTCCCTTGCGAACGGTCGACATGAAGAATGCCAACACGGCCGTCGCGACGCGGCCCCGCGCGATCCGGCCCTTCGTCGCACCGGAACATGCGCGCTCGCGCAGGCGGCCGGACGTCGGGAATCGGGAAACGCTCGGGTGTCGGGCACGCTGCGGCCGTGGACGATGCGCCGCCTCCCCGCGGCGCTGAACCCCAACGTTTAGGCCGGTATCCGGGCTGACGAACACGCCGCTTCGCCTTCCCGGATGCGCAAGGCATCCAGTGGCGGTCGTCCGCATGCGCGCGGCATGCGGCGAAGCGGCGCTGCATCGCGGCGGGCACGATGCGTTCGCTTACCGTTGCGGGGGCAGCACAGGTTGGCTCGACTGCGACGCAGGCAGGCTCCCTGTTTCCCGTTTAACTGCGCGCGCCGGAGCGGCGCGCGCGAGCACCAAAACGCGTGCGAGTGTAGGCGCCGGGGGCGGGAGCGTCAAGGCGGCGAGTGGCCAGGCCGGCCGGATGAACCGGCGGGCAGCGATCCGGCGCGGGTATGCCGGGGAAATCGTTCGACTGCCTGGCGCACCCGACAACCCCGTGCGGGATCGAACGCGAAGTAGTACGACTCGCCATCCGAAGCGGTTTTTCAGAATTGACGGTTGTTCACGTTGTCCGTAATAGCAAGGCCCGCGCCGCAGCAGGTGGTAAGCGCCCACCCCGCATGCGTTTGCGCCGGTGCGCTGTGCTATCGTATGCGCCGCGTTCGGTGCTCGCATGCGCATTCCGTGCATGCAGTTAAACGGGAAACAGGAGGTGGATTGCCGCCCTGCCTGTGCTGTCCCCGCAACGGTACGCCGCCCGCGCGACGCGCTTCCCCGCGCACGCGCCCATGCCGCCCACGATGCCACTGCCCTTCCACCGGGCGGGAAGGCTGCGGCCTGGCAAGCGGCCAGCCCGGATACCGGCCGACGCAAGGGGCGAGCCCGATGCTCGCCGAACGCCCGATCCGCGGGGGACGGACCGGGTGCGCATTCCGCCCGCGTTCGCGCGGGCTTCGCCCGATCCGTTATGCGTTGCCTGTCTGCCGGCCGCCGATGTGCCGCCCGCCTTCCCCTTTCCACTGTTTCGACACGGTGCGCGCCGTGCCGCGCCCGATGAGCCGCGCCTGGCTCATCGGCGCCGGCCCCGGCGACGCCGACCTGCTGACGCTCAAGGCCGTCCACGCGATCGGCTCGGCCGACGTGCTGCTCGTCGACGATCTCGTGAACCCCGACGTGCTGCGCCATGCGCGCGCCGACGCGCACATCGAGCACGTCGGCAAGCGCGGCGGCCATGCCTCGACGCCGCAGGAGGCGATCGTCGCGGCGATGCTCGCGCACCTGCGCGCGGGCCGCAGCGTCGCGCGGCTCAAGGGCGGCGACCCGTTCGTGTTCGGCCGCGGCGGCGAGGAACTGGCCGCGCTTGGCGCCGCGGGATTTCGAGTCGAGGTCGTGAGCGGCGTCACGGCGGGCATCGCCGCGCCGGCCGCGCTCGGCATTCCGGTCACGCAGCGCGGCGACGCGCAGGGCGTGATCTTCGTCACGGGCCACGGCGCGGGCGCCGACGAACCCGACTGGCGCGCGCTCGCGGCCACGCGCATGACGATCGTCGTCTACATGGGCATCCGCCGGCTCGACACGATTGCAGCCGCGCTGCGCGAAGGCGGCCTGCCCGGCGACACGCCGTGCGCGGCGATCGAGAATGCGACGCGCCCCGAACAGCGGCACGTGCTCGCGACGCTCGACACGCTCGTCGAACAGGTCGGCGCGACCGGCATCGGCTCGCCGGCCATCGTCGTGATCGGCCGCGTCGCGGCGTTCGCCCACGATCCCGCGGTGCGCGCCGCACTCGGCAGCCGCGCATGATGCGCGTCGCGATCGGGGTCGGTTTCCGCGCGGACGTGACGGCCGCGCAACTCGATGCCGCGATCCGCGTCGCGCTGATGCGGTACCCGGCTGCCGAACCGGCGCTCGTCGCCACGCTCGCCGACAAGGCGCGCGCACGCGCGCTGCGCACGCTGTGCGCGAGACGCGGCTGGCCGCTCGTCGCGTTCGACGCGGCACAGCTCGCGAGCCGCCCCGAACTGGCCGTGAGCGGCCCGTCGGATGCCGCGCTCGCCCGCTTCGGCGTCGCGGGCGTGGCCGAGCCGTGCGCGCAGCTCGCGGCGCCGCACGGCCGGCTGCTGGGCCCCAAATCCATCCGGGACGGTGTGACGGTCGCACTCGCCGGCCCGCTCTGAACCCTTTGTTTCGCTTTCTTTCGACAGGACGAATCCGATGAAAACCGACGCCGAATCCCATCAACGGATGACCGAACGCCGCCGCGCGGGCCACGAGAAGAAGCAGGCCGCCGCCGTCAACGAAAAGGGCCTGCTGATCGTCAACACCGGCAACGGCAAGGGCAAGAGCACGGCCGCGTTCGGCATGGCCGTGCGCGTGCTCGGCCACGGCATGCGGCTCGGTGTCGTGCAGTTCATCAAGGGCGCGCTGCACACGTCCGAGCGCGACTTCCTCGGCGCGGTTGCCGAATGCGATTTCGTGACGATGGGCGACGGCTACACGTGGAACACGCAGAACCGCGACGCCGACATCGCGACCGCGCGCAAGGGCTGGGACGAGGCGCGCCGGATGATCGAAAGCGGCGATTACCGGATGGTGATCCTCGACGAGTTGAACACGGTGCTGAAGTACGAATACCTGCCGCTCGACGAAGTGCTCGCGACGCTCGCCGCGCGTCCCGATTCGGTCCACGTCGTCGTGACCGGGCGGCATGCGCCCGATGCGCTGATCGACGCGGCCGACCTCGTCACCGAGATGCGGCTCGTCAAGCATCCGTACAAGGAGCAAGGCGTGAAGGCGCAGCGCGGCGTGGAGTTCTGAGCATGCCCGCCTGCCCCGCGCTGTTCGTCAGTGCGCCCGCGTCGGGCCAGGGCAAGACGTCGGTGACGGCCGGCCTCGCGCGGCTGCACCGCCGGCTCGGCCGCCGTGTGCGCGTGTTCAAGACCGGGCCCGACTTTCTCGATCCGATGCTGCTCGAACGCGCGAGCGGCGCCCCCGTGCATGCGCTCGATCTCGGGATGGTCGGCGAGGCCGGCTGCCGCGCGTTGCTTGCCGATGCCGCACGCGATGCCGACCTGATCCTGATCGAAGGCGTGATGGGGCTGTTCGACGGCACGCCGAGCAGTGCCGATCTTGCGGCTGCGTTCGGCGTGCCGGTCGTCGCGGTGATTTCCGCGAAGGCGATGGCGCAGACGTTCGCGGCGATCGCGTTCGGACTCGCCCGGTTCCGGCCGGGGCTGCCGTTTCACGGCGTGCTGGCGAACCGCGTCGGCTCGGCCCGGCACGCGGAACTGCTGCAACAGGCGCTGCCCGACGACCTGCGCTGGCTCGGGCACGTGCCGGCTGACGCGGGCATCGCGCTGCCGGAGCGGCATCTCGGCCTGCACCAGCCGTCCGACATCGACGATCTCGACGCACGGCTCGATCGCGCGGCCGACGTGCTCGCGCAGACGGCGCTCGCCGAATTGCCGCCCGCCGTCGCGTTCGCCGAACCGGACGCCACGGCGCCGCTGCCGCGTGCGCTCGCCGGCAAGCGGATCGCGATCGCGCGCGACGCGGCGTTTTCGTTCATCTATCCGGCGAATCTCGCGCTGCTCGACGCACTTGGAGCGCAGTTGCGCTTCTTCTCGCCGCTCGCCGACGAACCCGTGCCGGACGATTGCGACGCGCTGTTCCTGCCGGGCGGCTATCCGGAACTGCATGCGGCGACGCTTGCGGCGAATGACGCCACCGCACGGACCATTCGCGCGCATGCGGCGGCTCGCCGGCCGATCGTCGCGGAATGCGGGGGGATGGTGTATCTGTGTGAATCGCTGACCGACGTCGACGGTGTCACGACGTCGATGCTCGGGCTGTTGCCGGGGCGGGCGACGATGCAGCGCCGGTTCGCGGCGCTCGGCATGCAGCAGCTCGATACGCGTACCGGGCCGATGCGCGGCCATACGTTTCATTATTCGACGCTCGCGACGCCGCTGGAACCGGTCGCGAACGCGGCGCGCCCCGACGGCAAGCCGGGAAGCGGCGAAGCCGTCTATCGCCACGGCGCGATCGTCGCGACGTACATGCACCTGTACTGGCCGTCGAATCCGGAGGCAGTCGTGGCGCTGTTCGGCGGCACGGCGTTCTGACCGAAAAAACGGCGAGGCGCCGCGATGTCAGGGTTTTTCGCGGCCCGGCGCTTCCGAGCGCGAAGTGCGGATCACGGTGCCGTCGGGCGAGAAATGCGCGTTGAACATCGCGTCGCCCGATACACCGCCCTCGGCCCAGTGCCAGCTCCACACCTCTTCGTGGCTCAGCGCGTATTGCGCGATCTCGGTCGGCTTGCCGAGCAGTTGGCGCACGTCGTCCTTCGACATCCCGGGCACGACCTTCGCGATGTTCGCCGCCGTCAGCGCCTGCGTGATCGACACGAGCCGGCCGTCGGGCCCGAAATCGAGCATGTAGGTGCTCGTGCCGTACGGGCCACGCGGATATTCGAACCGCTGCGAGCCGTCGTCGCCCTGCCTGACCATTTCCGGCTTGCCCGCCTGGCGGAG
This sequence comes from Burkholderia sp. LK4, assembly GCF_001043615.1. NCBI lineage: Bacteria > Pseudomonadati > Pseudomonadota > Betaproteobacteria > Burkholderiales > Burkholderiaceae > Burkholderia > Burkholderia sp. LK4. The sequence continues at coordinate 208,337 of NZ_LDUL01000033.1, read as the reverse complement.
CACGTCCTCGGTCGTCGACACGCCCGGTTGCAGATTGCCGAACGCCATCGGGTCGGGCTTGATCGCATTCACCGCGTCAGCCACTTTCTGGTCGTCGCACCCGGCTGCCAGAATGGCGACCGCACCGGCGGTCAGCACGGTCAGAAGCTGTTTTCGCATTTCATCCACACCTGTATTCATCGTGCCGGTCCGGCGTCGCGCGCAGCGTAGCACGCGACCTGTTCCGTCGATGTCAAGGAGCGTCAAATGCGGTCACGGCGCGCTTTCCAGTGGAACATGAGCCTGGGCGGGGATCTGCGCTGGCTCGTGCGTAGCGCCTTTGGCGCGTTTCCAATGCGAATGAGCCTGTTGTGTCGAGCTCCGGCCTTGCAGGCGCGGCAGCTCGCACGCCGCCGCGCCGCCGCATCACACCAGGAACGCCTCGGCCAGCTTGACCCAGTACGACGCGCCGGTGGGCAGTGCCGCGTCGTTGAAGTCGTAGCCGGGGTTGTGCACCATGCAGCCGCCCTCTCCGTCGCCGTTGCCGATGATCAGGTAGCAGCCCGGCCGCTTCTCGAGCAGGAACGCGAAATCCTCGCTGCCGGTGAGCGGCACCATCCCGTCGATCAGGTTCGCTTCGCCCACCCACTCGCGCGCGACGCCGCGCGCGAACGCGGTCATGTCCGTGTCGTTGACGAGCACCGGGTAGCGGCGCTGGTAGTCGATCGTCGCGGTCGCGCCGAACACGGCGGCCTGCGCATGCACGACTTCCTTGATACGCGTCTCGAGCAGGTCGCGCACCTCCGGCTTCAGCGCGCGCACCGACAGGCGCATCTGCGCGCGATCGGGAATCACGTTCGGCGCCTCGCCCGCGTGGATCGCGCCGACCGTGACGATCGCCATGTCGAGTGGCGACACGTTGCGCGACACGATCGTCTGCAGCGCAATGACGATCTGCGCGCACACGACCACCGAATCGACCGCCTTGTGCGGCACCGCGCCGTGGCCGCCGCGGCCCTGCACGTCGATGACGACGGTATCGGACGACGCCATGAACGGCCCCGGCAGGAAGCCGAATTTGCCCGTGGGGAAGCCCGGCATGTTGTGCATCGCGAAGATCGCGTCGCACGGGAACAGCTCGAACAGCCCTTCGTCGAGCATCTTCTTCGCGCCGCCGAGCCCTTCTTCCGCCGGCTGGAAAATCAGGTTCAGCGTGCCCGAGAAGCGGCGCTCGCGCGCAAGATGCTTCGCGGCGGCGAGCAGCATCGCCGTGTGGCCGTCGTGACCGCAGGCGTGCATCTTGCCGGCGATCTTGCTCTCGTACGGCAGGCCCGTGGCCTCGTGGATCGGCAACGCATCCATGTCGGCGCGCAGGCCGAGGCGCTGCGTGCCGTTGCCGACCTTCAGCTGCGCGACGACGCCCGTGCCGCCCAGCCCGCGATGCACCGTGTAGCCCCACGACTGCAGTTGCTCGGCGACGAGGTCGCTCGTCGCGAATTCCTCGAAGCCGAGCTCGGGGTGGGCATGGATGCGGTGCCGGATCTCGATCATTTCGTCGGCGAGGCCTGCGGGAATCACGCTGTGCGTCACGGTGTCGTCTCCTGTTTCTGCGGGGAATGTGCAGGCAAGGATAGTCGGTTCGCCAGCAACCGGACAGACGAAAAGTCGTCGCGGTAGCAACCGATGGTTGCCGTATCTGGTACCGCACACGATATGAGCTGACCGGCCATCCGGATGACTGCCGCACATGGTTCGGGCGCGCGAGGCTGTGGGCTTGACAGCGATTTGACGAGCGCCAGGATTCGACGATGACCGTTCAAGCATCCGGAATAATGCCGACACATCAACGTGTTACCGGTAATTGTTCACTTTTTGACGCCTGTACATTTTTTGTGTACGCTGATGAGGAAGTGAACAAGCAATCGCCCCCGATGCCCGAGAACGCCCCCCTTCCGATGTCGGAACAGCACGTGCTCGACGAAGCCTGCGCCGCGTTCGAACGCGCGACCCGGCGCTTCGGCGCGCGGCCCGTGCGCGTGCCGGCCACGTATGCCGGGCAAGCCGACGCGATGATCCGCTTCGACGTTGCCGGGCAGGTGTTCGAGATGCCGGCCGCCGTGAGCCAGCGCGTCGAATCGCTGCCGGGCGCACTCGCGGCACTGCGCCGCCGCGGCGTCGCGACCGCGACACCCGGCGAGCGGCCGCTGATGCTGATCGCCCCCTATCTTTCGGCCGAACTGGCCGCCGGCCTGACCGACCAGGGCATCCCGTTTCTCGACACCGCGGGCAACGCATGCCTGATTCAGCCGGAGGCGACCGTGATGATCGCGGGCCGGCCGAAACCCGCACGCACGCCGCGCCGGCAGGCATCGCGCGCGACGACGCCGAAGGGGCTGGCCGTGATGTTCGCGGTCGCGACACAGCCGGGCCTCGTCGCGCAGCCTTATCGGACGATTGCGGCCGCGTCGGGTGTCGCGCTCGGCACGGTCAACCTCGCGATGGACGACCTGATCGCGCGCGGCCTCGTCGGGCAGCGCCGCAATGGCGAGCGCCTGATACCCGACTGGCCGCGCTTCGTGCACGAATGGGTTGCGCTGTACCCGAGCCGCCTGCGCGCGAAACTGCCGAGCCGTCGTTATGCCAGCCTCGCGCCCGACTGGTGGCGCGATTTCGATTTCGCGTCGTTCGATGCGCGGCTCGGCGGCGAACCGGCGGCCGACCTGCTGACGCACGACCTGAAGCCGGCCGAGATCACCGTCTATACGCATGGCGCGGCATCGAACCGCCTGCTGCTCCAGGCCCGCCTGCGCCCGGACGACCACGGCGACGTCGAAATCGTCGAAGCATTCTGGCCGCACTCGCCCGTGCTCGACTGGCACGAGCCGCGCTTGCCGCTCGTACCGCCGCTCCTGATCTATGCGGATCTCGTCTCCTCCGGGGACAGCCGCAACCTTGCCGCCGCCGAACGGATCCATGACCGATACCTCGCCCATCCGCCCGCTTGAAGTCGACGCGCGCCGGCCGCTCGACCCGGCGGCGGTCGCGCTCTTGCAAGCGGTGAGCCATGCCTGCGCGCGCGTCGATGCGGCTTTCGTCGTCGCCGGCGCAACCGCGCGCGACATCCTGATGTGGCACGTCCACGGCATCCGGCCGGTGCGTGCGACACGGGACGTCGACGTTGCGGTGTGCGCGGTGAGCTGGCCGTTTCACGCGCAGCTCGTCGATGCGCTCGTTGCGACCGGGCAATTCACGCGCGCACCGAAACAACAGCAGAAACTGCTGTTCGACAGCGGCACGCACGGTTTTCGCACCGAACTCGATCTCGTGCCGTTCGGGCCGCTCGAAACGCCGCCGGGCGAGATCGCGTGGCCGCCGGGCGGCGAATTCGTGCTGAATGTGCTCGGCTTCCAGGAAGCGGTGGACACCGCGCAGCCGGTGTCGATCGACGCACGCACCGTCGTGCCGGTGGCCAGCCTGCCGGCGCTCGCGCTGCTGAAGCTGCTCGCCTGGAAGGACCGGCGTGCACGCCAGAACAGCGATGCGTACGACCTGCTGTTCCTGCTGCGGAATTTTCACGATGCAGGCAATCGCGAGCGCATCTGGGACGCCGCCCCCGACCTGCTGGAACGGCATGCGTTCCAGCCCGGCCTTGCCGCCGCCGCGCTGCTCGCGCGAGACGCGAAACGGATTGCCTCGCCGCACACGCGCGACACGATCCGCGTGCTGTTGTCCGACGAAGCGACCTATGCCACGCTCGGCCAGGATCTGCTGGCACGTGCGTTCGCGCTGTTGCCGGGTGAATTCAGCGATGACGCCAACCGGTATCTCGACGCATTTCGCGACGCCTTTCTCGAGGATTCACCCGCACCGCACGCATGACACGACGCTGTGGCGCCGCCGCGTCATCCCGCTTTCGCACTGCCGCGCTCAGGCTGCCCAGTCTTCGAGCGACAACCCGGCCACCCGGCCGAACTCCCGGCCGTTGTTCGTGACGAGCACCGCACCGGCCGCGATCGCATGCCCGGCGATCGACGCATCGTTCGCGCCGATCGGCATGCCGCGCGCGGCGAGATCGGCGCGAATCGCGGCCGTTGCATCGACGGCCGCCGTATCCCATGACAGCACGCCATCGAGCCGCGAGACAAAGGCCGTCACGAGTTCCGCATGCCTCGGCGAAGCCTTCCTGCCGACTGCGCCGAACCGCATTTCGGCATAAGTGATGGCCGACACGACGATCCGGTGCTGCGCATTGACGCACGATTGCAGCCGCGAAAGCACTACCGGCGGCCGCTCGCGCATGATGAACGAACAGATGTTCGTATCGAGCATGTAGAGCGTGGTCACTGGCCGGACTCCGTCGGCGCGGCGCCGCCGGAAAGGTCGAAGCGGCCGGACTCGATCACGGCCGGGCGTTCGGCGAGGAAATCGGCGTCGGCCAGCGGTTCGCTCGCGAACGAGAGCCACGTGGGCCGCACGGGCCGCAGCAGCAGCGTGTCGCCCTCGCGACGGATCTCGAGTTCCGTCACCCCCTCGAACTCCATGTCCTTCGGGATGCGGATTGCCTGGTTACGGGCGTTCTTGAAAATGGAAACGGTGCGCATGAGCCACTCCATGGGAGTACGATGCGCCCATTCTAGACATATGCTGGCATATGTCAAATTGAGGGAACGCAAATCGGACGTCGCGCCCCACGCTGCCACGGGTGTTTTTGTCATGTTGCCGGCCTGTCGTCGATGAGGAGAGCGATCCATTCTTCACGACGCAGGCCACGCGGTCCATATCCCGAACGGCCGATGCCGGTGCGGCACCGCACCGCGCGCAACGTCGCACCGACGCTGCGCACCCGCGCCGTCACGGCAACCGGAAAGTGTCGAAGAATGTGTCTCGCTCGATCACGGTGAGCGCCGCGCGCTTGTGCGGAAAATCGAACTCCTTCAGCGTGTGGAACCCGAGCCGGTGCATGTACGCGATGTGCCGCACGTGATCGACGCGCGGCTCGCCGACGAGCCGCTGCGTGCGCGGTTCGTCGACGAACATGTAGTGCAGCACCCCGCTCCACCATGCATGCAGCTTGCCGGCGCTCTGGAACCGCGAATCGCCGATCAGCAGGTGCAGCCCGCGATCGTAGTCGTGCGCATCGTAGAACGGCGCGAGACGATCCTCCTTCGCCCAGTAGAACTCGAAATAGCCGAACGGCGTGTCGTCGAAATAGCCGATCATCGGGTGCATGTGCGGATCGGCGAGCCGCTCGGCAAGATACGCCGCGTGCTCGTCGCGCGTGCCGCGCTGGTCCCAGAAATGCGCGACGCGATCGAGGTTCATCCAGCCGCTGAACAGGTCCGCATGCGCGTCGATGTCGACGGTGCGCAGGCTGAACGTCATCCCGACCTGCGGCATATGGCGTGCATAGATCTCGCCGGCCGGCGACGGCGGCCGCACCGGGTGCCGGTGGCCGTTCGTGATCGCATGGCGCAGCGGCATCCCGCCCGACGCGGGCGCCTTCAGCCACGGTCGCGGGTTCTGCCAGAAGGTCGTGCGCGATACGGTGAACCGCAGCGTGTCGCCCTCGGCCTGCGCGCCGTCGATCACGCCCTCGCGCACCGCGCGCGCGACGAACGACGCAACGGCAGCCGCATCGGCGCCGCCGAGCGGCACCGTGATCGTCGCCGCGTCGTATCGCGTGTCGGTGTTGAAGAGCGCGACGAACGCCGCGAGCAGTGCCTCCGGCGAATCGTCGGGCCGCCACGCGTCGAGCGAGCGCTCGGCGACCGTCATCGCCGGCCCGTGCACGGCGCCGTCGAGCGCCGCGGCCACTTCACCTTCGACGGCGTCGGCGGCGCCGGCCGGTTTCGTCAGCGTGTCTTGCATCACAGTGCTCCCGCGTCGTGGCGATCGGCGAGAACGTGCAGCCCCCGCTCGAGCGCCGGAAACAGGCTGCGCTGGAAGTTGTTCCAGCGCAGTTCGAGAATCGTGTCGTCCGGTGCGATCGGCGTGTCGAGCACGTCGCAGATCACCTCGCCGGAATCGATGCCGTTGTCGACGTAGTGGAACGACGCGCCCGTCATCATCACGGGCTCGACCGACGACGTCGCGCCGCTCGCCCAGTCGACCCGTTCGCCGCGCGCGCCGTGCAGCGCGTCGAGCGTCGCCCATGCGCCGCGCCGCTGGTACGGCGAACCGTCGGCGGTGATGCCCGGGTGGATGTTGGCGATGCGCCGGTGAAAGCGCGCGCCGGGCCGCACGAGCTCGTCGAGGATCACGAGCAGCCCGTCGAGCACGACGACATCGGCTTCGAGTTCGAGCAGGCGCTCGAGCAGGCGGCGCTCGAACGCCTGTTTGCCGGCTGCACGCTCGCGTGCGTCGCGCGGCAGCCGCCGGTACGTCGACGCAATCGTGCAGAACAGTTCGTCGACCGGCCGGCCCTGCACCGTCAACCCTTCCGGCAGGATCCACGGGCGGCCCGGCGTGCGCGCGAAACCGTAGTCGGCCACCTTCGCGCGGTCGGCCGGCGAACCGTCGTCGTCGTCGACGATCACGCCCTTGAGCGTGTAGCGCTCGCCGAGCGGCGAGTCGTTCAGGCGCTCGACGAGGAATTCGAGCGGCGCCTTCATGTAGCGCGTGCCGCCCTGATAAGCGACCGGCTGGCCGGCGCGATCGGCCGCGCCGTTGCGCAGCGACTGGATGTAGACGAGATTTTTCTTCGGCATGGATGCGTCGTGGAAAAGCGGACGAAGGCGCCGCGGCCGGCCCGCGCCGGCCACGAAGGCCGGCCGGCGGGCCGCGGCGCGCATCGTCACCAGTTGTATTTCGCGGTCGCGATCACCGTGCGGTCGGTGCCGAACACGCAGACGTTCACCGACTGGCAACCGCTGATGTAGTGGCGGTTGAACAGGTTCGTCCCGTTCACGGCGAAGCGCCAGTTGCGCGTGTCGTAGTGCACGCCCGCGTCGAACAGCGTGACGCTCGACACCGTCAGCGAGTTGTCGGACCCACCGGCCGACGCGCTCTGGTAGCGAACGCCGCCGCCGAAGCCCAGCCCCGCGAGCGCCCCCGTATGCCACGTCCAGTCGGCCCACAGCGACGCCATCTGGCGCGGACGCGGAATGTCGACCGGCCAGTTGTTCAGCGAGTTGTCGTTCGCCTTGATGACCTTCACGTCCTGATAGACGTACGAGGCGATCAGCGACAGGTTCGGCGTGACCTTGCCGGTCGCACTCAGCTCGATCCCGCGCGAACGCACCTCGCCGGACTGTACCGACTTGGTGCCGCTGTCGTCCTGGCTCGGCAGCGCCGGCGTGATGCCGTTGGTCTGGTTGATCTGGTAGATCGCCGCGTTCAGCATCAGGTTCTTGCCGGGCGGCTGCCAGCGCAGGCCGGCCTCGATCTGCTTGCCGCGCGTCGGCTGCGGCAGCCCGCCGCCGAGCAGGTTCACGCCGATCAGCGGATTGAACGACGTCGCGTAGCTGATGTACGGCGACAGCCCGTAGTCGCCCTGGTACGTGAGGCCGACGCGGCCGGTGAACGCCGTGACGTCCGCCTTCGTCGACGTGCCGCCCGCGCGGTCGTCCTGGCGCATGTTGACCCAGTCCTCGCGGCCGCCGAGCGTCAGCGTCCAGCGGTTCCACTTGATCTGGTCCTGCGCGTACAGGCCGAACGTGTTCATCGCCGTGTACGTGTTGGTGCGACCCGTGGTCTCCGGATTGGAGAACACCGACGTGGTCACGGGCGTGTACACCGGGTTGTAGATGTTCAGCGGCGGCGCGGCGGCAATCCACTCGCTGTCGGTTGCGGTCTGCCGGTTGTACTGGAAGCCGAGCAGCAGCGTGTGCTGCAGCGGGCCCGTCGCGAAGCGGCCTTCGACGTTGTTGTCGATGTCGAAGCGGCTGTAGTTCATCTGGAACACGCCGGCCCAGCGGCTGACATCGGTCGTGCTGCCGTCGACGAAGCCGTTGCCCCACACCGAACCGTTGTCGAGCGACAGGTGCATCAGGCGGACGTTCTGCCGGAACGTCCACGCCGAAGTCAGGTTCTGCTCGAACTGATAGCCGACCGACCACTGCTTCTTGCGGTAGTAGTTGAAGTTCGGGTCGCCTTCGTACACGTCCTTGTTGATCTGGCCGCTCGGGTTCGGCAGCACCGTGCCCTGCGCGGGCAGGAAGTTCGACGAGATGTCGCCCCAGTCCTGCAGGTACGTCGCGGACAGCGTCAGCGACGTATCCGCGTTCGGGCGCCAGCGGAACGACGGCGCGAGCGCGACGCGCTGGTCGTTGTTCGGGCCGGTCAGCGCATTGCCGTCGCGCGCGACGCCGACGAACCGGTACGCGTACTTGCCGTCCGGGTCGAGCTTGTCGCCCACGTCGATCATGAACTGCTTGCGCGCGTAGTTGCCGATCTGCACGCCGGCCTCGCGCACGCGCTCGCCGTCGGCGAGCTTGGTCTGCACGTCGATGATCGCGCCGGGGTCGCCCGCGCCGTACAGCACCGAGGTCGGCCCGCGCAGCACGGTGATGCTGTCGATCATGTACGGATCGACGCGCCAGCTCGCAAGGTTGATCGTGTTCGGCACCTGCAGCCCGTTCACGTAGGCGGTCGGCGTGAAGCCGCGCAGTGCCGCGTACCAGTCGGAACGGTTGTCCGAACCGTACGACGAGAAACCCGGCACGTAGCGCAGTGCCGCGTTCACGTCGGTCGCGCCGGTCATCTCGATCTGCTGCGCGGTGACGACGTTGATCGTCTGCGGGATCTCGTTGATCGGTGTATCGGTCTTCGTGCCGGTCCGGCTGCGCTTCGCGACGAGCCCGACCGTGCCGTCCCCTTCCGAGGCCGCGTTGACGTTGATCGTCGGCAGCGTACCGGTCGACGCACTGGCCGCCGCACCGCCCTGCGCACTGCTGGCCGACGCCGCGGCGCCTGCGTTCACGGCCGGCGCCGTCTGGGCATAGGCCTGCCCCGCCGCCGCACCGAACGCCACGCTTGCCGCGGCTGCGATCGCACGCAAACGCGTGCCTGTTGCCCACTCCATCTTTCTCTGCTCCACTTTTTTCATGCGGTCTCCGACCGCGCCTTTGTCAAAGAGCGAAAGCCATCCGGCTCGCGCTCACCCCGTTTTCCTGTCTTGTCTTGGCCGCGCCTTCGTCATGGGCGGGCGCGATCCCGTCTTCGAGCGACGCGCAGATTTCGTCCGCGCGGCGTGCCAGCACCGACAGCAGCGTGTCGGACAAACCGTGGCTGTCTTCGCAGCAGCCTTGCAGGTAGATGCGCGGCGCGAAGTGCGCGGGCGTCGCGAGCAGGTAATCGCGCGTCACGTCGCCACGCGCGAGCGCATCGCCCAGGTGCGGCGCAAGCCCTTCGAGCAGCGCCGAATGGGTGTCGCGGCGATAGCCGGTCGCGAGCACGAGCGCGTCGAAGCGCTCGACGCGCGTCGCACCGCTCATCCGGTCGCGCACCGTCAGCTCGACGCGGCCGTCGGCGGTGCGCACCGCGGCCTCGATCGCGCTGTTCGCGAGCAGCGCATGACGCGGCGTGCCGTCGATGCGCTGCAGGTACAGCATTTCGTAGATCTGTTCGATCAGCGGCCGGTCGACCACCGCGTAGTTCGTGTCGCGATAGCGGTCGAGCAGCGCGCGGCGCGCGTCATGCGGCTGCGCATAGACGACATCGGTGAATTCGGGGCTGAAGATCTCGTTGACGAACGGGCTGTCGTCGGCCGGCTTCAGCGCGCCCGCGCGCATCACGAGGCTCGCCTCGACATGCGGGAAGCGGCGCGCGAGATCGATGAACACCTCGGCCGCGCTCTGCCCCGCGCCGATCACCGCGATGCGGCGGCGCTCGCCGGACGGCGACGCGACGAGCCGGTCGATGTCGGTCAGGTAGGACGACGAGTGGATCACGCGGTCGCGACCGAGCGCGGCGAACGCGTCCGGGATCGCCGGCGTACCGCCGACGCCGACCGACAGCGCGCGCGTGACGCGCTGGCGCTCGTGGCCGGCGGCATCGCGCGACAGCACGCGCAGCGCGTCGATCCGCGCGCCGTCGCCGCGCACGGGCTCGATGCCCAGCACGGTCTCGCTGTAATGGACGCGATCGTCGAACGCGTCGGCCACCCAGCTCAGGTAGTCGTGGAACTCGACGCGGGTCGGGTAGAAGTTCTTCAGGTTGACGAATTCGTTCAGCCGGCCGCGTTCGAACAGGTAGTTGATGAACGTGTAGCGGCTTTTCGGATCGCGCATCGTGACGAGATCCTTCAGAAACGAGATCTGCATCCGGCAGTCGTCGAGCAGCATCCCGCGATGCCAGCCGAATTCAGGCTGGCGCTCGACGAAGCAATGGGCGAGCCCGCCGCGCTCCGCGAGGCGCACGGCCAGCGCCAGATTCGACGGCCCGAAGCCGACGCCGATCAGGTCGAATACGGTTTCTCTCTGCATGTCTCAGCTCCCTTGTCGGTGAATCCGGCGCGTCAGACGTGACGGCCGGAGAAGAACGTCTCGCGCAGCGTGCGCATCCACAGCGGCTGCGCGTCGGCCAGCGCGAGACGGCGCTGCCGCGCGAAGCCATGCCGCGCGAGATGATCGGCAACCCGCGCGTGGCCGGCCGGAACGGCACAGCCGACCGCTTCGGTACGCGGGTCGTCGAGAAACAGGTAATGAACGACGGACGGCAGCCAGCCCGCCACGCAATGCGGGCCGCGCCAGCGCGATTCGCCGACCAGCATCCGCAGCCCGCGGTCGTAGTCGCGCGCCGCGACGTGCGGCGCGAGCGCGTTTTCCTTCAGCCAGAACGCCTCGAAATACGCGAACGGTTCGCCGTCGAAGCAGCCGACGAGCGGCGTGACGTGCGGGTCGGCATCCGGCGCCGCACCTTGCCCGCCGTCCACGCCAGGCTGCGCGCCCGGCCAGCCGTCGCGCACGCGCGGCTCGTCGAACCAGCGCGCGACGCGTTGGGCATCCTCGGCCGGCTGCCAGCCGCGCAGCGTGAAGCGCACGCCGAGCGCCGGCAGGTCGCGCGCATAGACTTCGCCGCGCGGCGCCGGCGGCCGGCGCGGGTGGCGGCGGCCGTCGGTGAACACCGGCAGCGTCGCGCACGGCAGATGCGGGCCGACGAGCCACAGGTCGGCCTGCTGTGCCCAGCCTTCGCGCATGCAACGGCCGGCGTCGGCGAGCACGCCGCTCGCGCGCATCGCATCGAGCGCGACCGCCGGCCACGCGGCCGGGTCGAGCCGGATCGACGAGTGGCGCGCGCTGTCGGAAAACGCCGCGGCCAATGCGGCCAGCAGCGCACGCCGCTGGTCGGCCGGCGACGCGCGATGGTTGTATGCGACGAGGCGCAGCGCGCCGTCGTCGCCGAGTTGCGCGCGCAACAACTGCGCACCGATGCCGTCGCCCTGCGCGACGCGGATCTCCGCGCCGTCGCGCACGGCGAACAGGCCGTCCGCGAACGCGAGGCGGTAGGTATCGAGCATCGTGAATCCGTCCGGACGCACTTCAGCCAGCATGGCGTTCCTCCTGTCCCGTTTCCGTGCATGCGTCGAGCCGCGCGCCGAGTGCGGCGAAGGTCGGCGACGCGAACAGGTCCGCGACCGTCAGCGCGTGACCGGCGCGGCTGGCCGCGTCGACGAAGCGCACGACGTCGAACGACGTCGCGCCCGCTTCGAACAGGTCGGCATCGGGCGCGGGCGCGGCCGTCGCGAACGTGTCGGACCACAGCGCCGCGAGCGCAGCAGCCGCGTGCGGTGCGCGTAACGACGTTGCGGCGCATGCACCGCCTTTCGCGTGCGCGCGCGGCGACGCTTGCGCAACGGCATGCGTGTCGGGCGCGCCGAGGGCGGCTTCCGACGCGCCGGCGAAGCGCGCGACTTCGTCGTGGTAAACGTCGACGAGCACGTCGACGAAGCTGCGGTCGAGCAGTTCGTCCGCATACGAGAACGCGGCGCTCACGCGCCCGTCCGGATGTTCGACGACGTCCAGCTCCAGCGTGAACACGACGCGATGGCGCACGTCGTCGAACCCGGCCAGCGACAGGCCGGCCCAGTCGCGCGCGGCGGCACCGGTCGGGCGCAGGTAGTTGAACATCACCTGGAACAGCGGATTGGCCTGCGCGGCACGCGGCGCGCGCAGCGCCGCGACGACGTCCGCGAACGGCACGTCGGCGTGCGCATAGGCCGCGAGTGCCGTGTCGCGCACCTGTGCCAGCACGTCCGCGCGACGCGCGGCCGGGTCGATCCGCGTGCGCACGACGACCGAATTGATGAAGAGGCCGAGCGCCTCGCGGGCCGCGTCGCCCGTCAGCTCGCGCGTCGACGCGAGCACGCCGACCGGCTGGTCGGCCGCACCCGTCGCGCGGAACAAGGCGGTGTTGAGCGCCGCGTGCAGCAGCATCGGCAGCGTCGCGTGCGCGGCCGATGCCGTATCGCGCGCGGCGCGGATCAACGCGCCGTCGAATTCGAACGCGATGCGGGCCGCGCGCCATTGCGGCACGGCCGGCGCGTTGGCGCGCTGCGGCAGCAGGCGCGCCGGCAGGTCGGCCAGCGCATCGCGCCAGTAAGCGACGCGGGCCGGATGGCACGGCGCGGGCAGCACGAGCGGCCGGGCGACCGGTTGGGCGATCTCCCCGCCCGCCACGGCACCGCCCTGCACGCGGGCGACATAGCGCGCGCGAACCGCGTCGAGCCAGAGCTCGATCGATTCGCCATCCGACACGATGTGATGAATCGTCAGCGACAGCACGTGATCGTCCGCGCCGAGCCGCAGCACCCGCGCGCGCCACAGCGGCGCATCGGCCGCGAGGTCGAACGGCGCGAGCGCGTCCTCGTCGGTCAGCGCCGCCGCTCGGGCAAGCACATCGGATTGCGCCGACAGGTCGATCACCGGCAGTTCGACGGAAACGTCCGCGTCGATCCGCTGGCCCGGCAGCGCGCCGTCACGCGCCACGAGCCGCGCGCGCAGCGCCGGATGCGCGGCCGCGACATCCGAGAAGGCCGCACGCAGCGCATCGACGTCCAGCGGGCCGCGCACCCGCAGCGCGACCGGAATGTTGTACGCGGCGCTGTCCGGCTGCGCGCGCCACAGGAACCACAGCCCGAGCTGCGCCGGCGACAGCGGCCACACGCCGTGGGCGTCCGGTTGCGCCACCGCAACACCCGGCGCCGCGGCACCCGCATGCGCGGCGCGCGGCGCATCGGCCACCTGCCGCGCGTACTGCGCGAGCACCGGCGCTTCGAACAGCGCGCGCACCGGCACGTCGCGGCCGAGCCGCTCGGCCACGCGCGTCGCGACGCGCACGGCGGCGAGCGAATGGCCGCCGAGATCGAAGAAGTGATCGCCCCGGCCCACACGCTCGAGATTGAGCACGTCGCACCAGATCGCCGCGAGCGCGGCTTCGTCGCCGTCCTGCGGCGCTTCGTACGCGCGTTCGACGCGCACGGGCGCCGGCAGCCGTGCGCGATCGACCTTGCTGTTCGCATTGCGCGGCAGCGCGTCGAGCACGATCAGCTGCGCGGGCACCATGTAATCGGGCAGCGTGCGGCGCAGGTGTGCGTCGAGCGTCGCGGCTTCGACCGGCTGCGCGGCCGCCCGTGCGTCGGCGGTCAGCTCGACGTATGCAACGAGCTGCGCGAGTGCGCCCTGCCCGTGCACGACCGCACATGCTTCACGCACCGCGTCGTGCGCGGCAAGCTGCGCCTCGATCTCGCCGAGCTCGATGCGCAGCCCGCGCAGCTTCACCTGGTGGTCGACGCGGCCGAAGAAGTCGAACACGCCGTCCGCGCGACGCCGCACGAGGTCGCCCGTGCGGTACAGCCGCGCGCCCGGCGCGCCGTACGGATCGGGCACGAAACGCTCGGCCGTCAGCGCCGGACGGTCGAGATAGCCGCGCGCGACGCCGATCCCCTCGCCGCCCAGGTACAGTTCGCCGATCACGCCGACCGGCAGCGGATGTAGCCGCTCGTCGAGCACGTGCGCGGTGCGTGCGCCGACCAGCGTACCGATCGGCAGGTACGCGGCGTCGCCGAGCTTCGCGAGATCGTCGCCCGGCCGGAACATCCACAGCGTCGGCGTGATGACCGTCTCGGTCGGCCCGTAGCCGTTGACCACGCGCACGTTCGGCAGCGCGCGGCGCAGCATCGCGAACGCCTCGCGCGACGTCGCCTCGCCGCCGACGGTCAGCGACCGCAGTGTCGGCGGCGCGCCGTGCGCGAGCGCCCATTCGGCGAGCTGCGCGGCGCAGCCGGGCGGCACGTAGGTCATCGTCACGCCGTCGCGGACCATCATCGCGCAGGTCTGCGCCGGCGGCCACAGCACGTCGGCCGTCACCGACACGGCGGCACCCGACATGTATTGCGAGAACCAGCCTTCATGCGCACCGTCGAAGTTGACCGACTGGAACAGCAGGAACACGTCCTGCTCGCCCGCGCCGTAGCGCTCGGCGATCGCCGCGCAATGCAGCGCGAACGATGCATGGTCGACGATCACGCCCTTCGGCTTGCCGGTCGAGCCCGACGTGTAGATCGCATAAGCCGCATGCCCCGGCAGCACGTCCGGCAGCACGACGTGCGCCGCTTCGTCGAGCGCAGCGACTTCGTCGGCGCGCCACACGCGCAGCGCCGGCAGCTCGGGCAGCGACGCCGCGCTCGCGCCGTCGGTCAGCACGTGCGCGATGTTCGCGTCGCCGACGATCTGCGCGAGCCGTTCGCGCGGATGCGCCGGATCGAGCGGCACGAACGCGGCGCCCGACTTCAATACCGCGATCAGCGCGACGAGCAGGTCGACCGAGCGCTGCAGCGCGACGCCGACCCGCATTTCCGGCCGTACGCCGGCCGCCACCAGATGGCGCGCCAGGCGGGCCGCGCGCGCATCGACTTCGCCGCGCGTGAACGCACGATCGATATCGGCGACACCGCGCGCGTCGGGCCGTGCGTGGGCATGCGCGGCGATGCGTGCATGCACGGGCACGAACGGCTCGGCATCGGTCGCGCCGGCCGGCGCGTTCCATGCAAGGAGCTGCGCGCGCTCGGCGGCGGGCAGCCAGTCGAGATCGCCGACCGGCATGTCGGGGCGCGCGAGCGCATCGGCGAGCAGCGTGACGAAGCGCGCGGCCAGCCGTTCGATCGCATCCGCATCGAACAGGTCGAGCGCGTAGATGAACGCGGCGTCGAACGTGCCGTCCGGCGTCGCCTCGACCGACAGCGTCAGGTCGAATTTCGCGGAAGGCGTACCGGACGGCAGCAACGCGGCCGACGCCGCGCCGAGCGCCGGCAACGCACGACGCTCGCCGTACGCGGCCATCACCTGGAACAGCGGATGGTGGCTCGCGCTGCGCGGCACGCCGAGCGCGTCGACCACCTGCTCGAACGGCACGTCCTGATGCATCTGCGCGTCGACGAGCGCACGCTGCGTGCGCGCGACCAGCGACGAGAAATCGCCGTGCGCGGGCACGTCGACGTCGATCGCCAGCGTGTTGACGAAGAAGCCGATCAGGCCGGCGACTTCCGCGCGTTCGCGGTTCGCGGCCGGCACGCCGACGCAGATCCGCGCATCGCCCGTCGCGCGCGCGAGCAGCGCATCGAGCGCGGCGAGCAGCACCGCGAACGGCGTGGCGCCCGATGCGGCCGCGAATGCTCGCAGTTGCGCACCAATGCGCGCGTCGAGCGAAAACACGTGGCGGGCGCCGCGCGCACTGCGGCGCGCGGGTCGTGCGGCCGCGCCCGGCAGCGTCAGCACGCCGCGCTGCGGATCGAGCCGTTCGCGCCAGAACGCGAGCTGGCGTTCGCGCTCGCCGGCGTCGAGCCAGCGGCGCTGCCACAGCGCGTAGTCGGCGTACTGGATCGGCAGCGGCGCGAGCGGCACCGGTTCGCCCGACGCATAGGCGCGATAGAACGACGCAAGCTCGAACAGCATCACACCCGACGACCACCCGTCCGACACGATGTGGTGCACGGTCAGCGCGAGCCAGTGATGCGTCGCGTCGAAGCGCACCAGGTGCGCGCGGACGAGCGGCGCCACGCCGAGATCGAACGGTTCGGCTTCGTCGGCCGTCGCGACCGCTTCGGCGCGTGCCGTGCGCTGCGCGTCCGGCAGCGCTTCAAGATCGGTTTCGCGCCACGGGCAGCGCAGCGGCGCGTGGATCGTCTGCGCGACGCCGTCCGGCGCTTCGTCGAAGGTCGTGCGCAGCGCCTCGTGGCGCGCGATCAGCGCATCGCATGCAAGCCGCAACGCGTGCACGTCGAGCGGGCCCGTCAGCGCCAGGCGCTCGGTGATGTGATACGCGTCGGGCGCATCGATCAGCCGCGCATGCAGCCACAGCCGCGTCTGTGCGAACGACGCCGGCACGCGGTCGCTGCGCGGCGTGCGCGGCGGGATCGGCAGCACGCGAAAATCGATGCCGGCCGCGCCGAGCTTGTCGATGAACACCGCGCGCTGCGCGTCGGGCAGTTGCGCGAAACGCGTCGCGAGCGCCAGCCAGTCGGGTTGAACCTTCGTCATCCGTCGTCCTTATTGGGTTTCCAGTTCGCCGAGCAGCGCGTCGATCGCGCTCGCCGCATCGGTCGCGCCGCGTGCCGCGCAGGCCGCGTCGATCGCCTCCGCGCAACGCGCCAGCGTGCGCGTGTCGAACAGCGTGCGCAGCGGCAACGCGAGCCCCCAGTGCAGGTTCGCCTGCGCATGGGCCTGCGTCGCGAGCAGCGAATGGCCGCCGAGCAGGAAGAAGTCGCCGTCGCGGCCGATCGCGTCCACGTGCAGCACGCGTTGCCAGATCCCGGCGAGCGCGCGTTCCGTGTCGGTCGCGAGTGCCGCTTCGGCTGCCGTCTCGCGTACCGGCGCGGGCAGCGCATGGCGGTCGCACTTGCCGTTCGGCGTGACGGGCAACGCGTCGAGTTCGACCAGCTGCGACGGCACCATGTAGGCCGGCAGTTGCGCGCGCAGCGTGTCGAGCAGCGCCGCCCGGTCGAGCGGGGCCGCATCGCCGCGCGCGACATAACCGACCAGTTGCTCGTCGCGCACGATCACGACCGCATCGTTCACGCCGGGCGCTGCGCGCAGCAGCGCCTCGATCTCGCCCGGCTCGATCCGCTGGCCGCGCAGCTTGACCTGCGTATCGACGCGGCCGAGGTAATCGAGCGCACCGTCCGCACGCCGTCGCGCGAGGTCGCCCGTGCGGTACATGCGCGCGCCCGGGACGAACGGATCGGGCACGAAGCGCTCGGCGGTCAGCGCCGGACGGCCGAGATAACCGCGCGCGAGGCCCGCGCCCGCGAGATACAGTTCGCCGGTCGCGCCGGCCGGCACCGGCTGCCATGCGGCATCGAGCACGTGCAGTTGCAGGTTCGCGATCGGATGGCCGATCGGCACCGCGACCGCCTGCGCGTCGTCGGGGCCGCACGTCCAGTGCGACACGTCGATCGCGGCCTCGGTCGGCCCGTACAGGTTGACGAGCGTCGCGTGCGGCAGCAGCCGCGCCATTTTCTCGACGAGTTCGGGCGCAAGCGCCTCGCCGCTCGCGACGATCAGGCGCACGCTGTCGCATTGCGCGGCGGCCGCGAAATCGTCGAGATGCGCGGCGAACGCGGCGAGCATCGACGGCACGAAGTGCAGCACCGTCACACCGTGCGCATGGATCGCGGCCGCGAGACGCGCCGGATCGCGATGGTCGCCGGGCGCGGCGATCGCGAGCTTCGCGCCGATCGCCAGCGGCCACACGAATTCCCACACCGACACGTCGAAGCCGAACGGCGTCTTGTGCAGCACGACGTCGTCGCGCGTCAGCCGGTACGCGTGCTGCATCCACGCGATCCGGTTCGCGAGTGCACCGTGCGTGTTGCCGGCGCCCTTCGGCTTGCCGGTCGAGCCGGACGTGTAGATCAGGTAGGCAAGCTGTGCGTCGTCGACCTCGGCGGTCACGCCGGCGGGGTCGTCGACCGTTTCGGCGACCGTTTCGTCGACGGTTTCATCCGCCAGCAGGTCCGCGACCGTCAGCAACTGCGTCGTTGCACCGTCGCCCAGGGCCGCCTCGACCTGCTCGCGCAGATGGGCCTGGGTGATCGCGACGGCCGGCCGCGCGTCGCGCAGCAGATACGCGATGCGTTCGGCCGGATAGTCGGGATCGACCGGCAGGTAGGCCGCGCCGGCCTTCAGCACGCCGACCAGCGCCATCACCATGTCGAACGAACGCTCGACGCACAGCGCGACCGGCGTATCGGGCCGCACGCCGCGCCGGCGCAGCGCGGCCGCGATGCGCGACGTACCGACGTCGAGCTCCCGATAGGTCGCGCGATGCACGCCGCCGTGAACGTCCGCGTATTCGAGCGCGATCGCGTCGGGCGTCGCCCGCGCCGCATCGGCGAATTGCAGGTGCAGCGGCTGCCGTTGCGAAACCGGCCATGTGCGCGCGGTGTCCTGCGCCCGCGCCAGTGCGTCGCGGGTGGCGTCGTCTGCGATCGACAGTGTGCCGAGCAGCGCATCCGGCGTGCGGGCCAGCGCATCGAGTGCGCAGGCGAACGCGCGGTGCCAGGTTTCGACCTGCCGCGCATCGACGCGCGCGGTGTCGTAGCCGTAGTCGATCGTCAGCTCGGCGCCGCTCTCGATCACGAGCGTCAGCGCGAAATCGGTGGCTTCGATGCTGCGCACGCCGCTCAAAACCAGCGCGCGCGGATCGGCGTCGCGCGCCGTGTCGTCGACCGGATAGTTCTCGAACACGACCAGCGTGTCGAACAGTGCGCCGCCCGCGCCGCGCGCCCAGCGCTGGATGTCGGCAAGCGGCGTATGCGCGTGCTCGGCGGCCGCCGCGTTGTCGCGTTGCAGCGCTTGCAGCCAGTCGGCCGCGCGTTGCTGCGGCGCCGGCGCGGTGATCACCGGCACCGTGTTGATGAAGAGGCCGAGCACCGCATCGACGTCCGCGAGTGCGTCGGGACGGCCCGCGACGGTCGCGCCGAACGCGACGGCCGGCTGGTGCGTCATCCGCTGCAGCGCGAGCGCCCACGCGCCCTGCACCAGCGTGTTGACGGTCAGCTTCAGCGCACGTGCCGTCTGCGCGACGCGAGTCATCGCGGCGGCATCGAGCGTCGCGCGCCACGTGACCATGTCGGCATCCGCACGGTCAGCCGTGCGGTCGGCGATCAGCGTCGGGGCGTCGAGTCGTGCGAGGCGTTCGGTCCAGAAGCGTTCGTCGGCGTCGCGGTCGCGCGTGCCGAGCCAGGCGATGAAGTCGCGGTACCGGAGTGCCGGGCGACCCGCGAACGGCGATACGGCGTCCGGGTCGCGATAGTCGCGCAGCACGTCCGCCAGCAGGCGCGCGGTGCTCCAGCCGTCGAGCAGCACGTGGTGACGCGTCCACACGACGCGCCATGCGTCGTCGGTCACGCGGATCAGCGTGAGACGCATCAACGGCGGCTCGCGCCAGTCGAAGCCGCGTGCGCGATCGGCCGCGAGCCATGCGTCGAAATCGGCGTCGAGCGTGTCGCCGCGCGTGCGCCAGTCGAGCTGTTCGACCGGCATCCGCGCATGGCGATGCACGCACTGCAGCGGCGCGGCTTCGTCCGGCATCACGCTCGTGCGCAGGATGTCGTGGCGCGCGACGGACGCCTCGAACGCGGCCACGAGCCGGTCGGCATCGAGCGCGGCCGCGGTCGCGACGAGCTGGTTCACGTAGCTGGCGTGACCGGGTGCGAACAGCGCATGGAACAGGATGCCCTGCTGCATCGGCGACAGCGGATACACGTCGTCGATCGTGCGCCAGTCGAGCGGCGTGCGTTCGATCGCGGCCTGCGTGAGACCGGCGGCCTGCGCGAGCGGGAAATCGCCCGGCGTCGCGCCGGCGCCGCGATGCGCGACGCGTGACGCACACGCGTCGACGAGCTCGCGCAGCGCCGCCGCGAAGCGCTCGGCACATGCGTCGATCGTCGTGCGCTCGAATTGCGGTGCACCATAGACCCAGTGCACTTTCAGCGTGCGTGCGCCGTCGCGATCCGTATCGAGGTACGCGTGGATCGCGAGCGTATTGCCGAGCGGACCTTGCGGATCGCGCTCGACGCCGGTGCCGCCGAAGCGCGGCACGAGCATGGCATCGCGCGGTGCGTCGAACTGGCCGAGATAATTGAACGTGACGCGCGGACGCGGCACGGCGGCCAGCACCGCGCGCGTCGCCGCATCGCCGTAGTGCGCGAGCACGCCGAAACCGAGCCCCTTGTGCGGCACAGCGCGCAACGTGTCCTTGACCGCGCACAGCGTGTCGCGCGCGGTGGCCGCGACCGGCAGCGTCACCGGGTAATGGCTCGTCAGCCAGCCGATCGTGCGGCTCGCATCGGCATCGTCGAACAGCGCCTCGCGGCCATGCCCTTCCAGTTCGATGCGGCACGAGGCGGCGCCGCTCGCGCCGGCCAGCGCCAGTGCAAGCGCGGCACCCAGCAATTCGATCGTCTGCGTGCGATAGGCGGCATGCGCATCGGTCAGCGCCGCGCGGGTCAAGGCCGCGTCGATCGTCTGCACGACGACGGCAGCATCGGCGTTCGTCGCCGTGGCGTCGGGGTGGTCGGGCACGACGTCGTCACCCTGCGCCATGCCGGCCCAGTACGTCGCCTCGGCCGCGAACGGCGATGCCGGTTCCGTCGCCGCACGGGCAAGCCGCGACGCCCAGGCATCCGCGCGCAGGCCCGGCTGCGACAGCCGGATGGGCGTGCGTTCGCATGCCGCGCGGTAGGCCGAGTCCAGGTCGTCGAGCAGGATGCGCCACGACACGCCGTCGACGATCGCATGGTGAATCGCCAGATGGAGCTGCGTCGAGCCGTCCGGCAAGCGTGCCGCGCATGCGCAGGCCAGCGGCCCGCGACCGAGGTCGAGGCGGCGCTGCAACGCGTCGAAGCGCGCGAGCGCGTCGGCTTCGTCGCGGGCGGCGACTTCGACGAACGGCAGTGCGTCGTACGGTTTCGCGGCATCGCTGGCGTGCCACGTGCCGTCCGCGCCGCGTGTGAAACGCTGGCGGAATGCGTCGTGATGCGTCAGCAATGCGTCGAAGGCGCGCGCGAACGCATCGGCGTCGAACGGCCCGCGCACGTCGAATGCGACCGACTGGTTCCAGTGGCCCGGGCGCGGGATGTCGAGCGCGAAGAAGCGCTGCTGCGCGGGCGTCAGGACCGGCGCCGTCACCGGTGCGCCGGCAGCAGATCCGGCCGCAGGCTGCGCGACGGCGGCGGCGACAGCCACGTCCTCCGTCTTCGCGATGCGTGCGAGTTCGGCGACCGTCGGGCCGTCGAACAGCTGCTTCGGCGTGAAGCGCACGCCGCGCTTGCGCGCACGGGCGATCACCTGCAGCACGAGGATCGAATCGCCGCCGAGTTCGAAGAAGTTGTCGTCGCGGCCGACCTGCGGCGCCTTCAGCACGGCCTGCCAGACTTCGGCGAGCACCGTTTCGACCGCGCCCTGCGGCGCATTGCCGGACGCGGTCGCGACCGGCGCGGCCGCCTGTTCACGCAACGCGGCACGATCGATCTTGCCGTTCGCGGTCACGGGAAGGCGTGCGAGCGCGACGAACTGCGCGGGCACCATGTAGTCGGGCAGCTTCGCGGCAAGCGCCGCGCGCACGGCGGCCTCGTCGAAGGTCGCGCCGTCGCGCATCACGACGAACGTCGCGAGCCGCAGGCGGCCATCGTGTTCGATCGCGAGCGTTTCGGCCTGCGCGACCGGCCCGGCCGCACGCACGGCCGCACTGACCTCGCCCGGTTCGACACGGTAGCCACGAATCTTCACCTGGTCGTCGATGCGGCCGAGGAACGCGAGACGGCCGTCGGCGCGCAACCGGACACGGTCGCCCGTGCGATACAGCCGCGCGCCGGGCGTAAACGGATCGGGCACGAAGCGCTCGGCGGTCTGCGCCGGGCGCGCCAGGTAGCCGCGCGCGACGCCCGGCCCGCCCAGATACAGCTCGCCCGTCGCGCCGGCCGGCACGCACGCGCCGAACGCGTCGAGCACCAGCGCGCGCGCATTCGGCAGCGGCAGGCCGAGCGGCACGCCGCTCGCGGGATCGCGCGCCTCGGCGGCGATCGACGCCGTATCGCACACGATCGCACCGACCGTCGCTTCGGTCGGCCCGTAGTGGTTGATCACGCGACAGGCCGGCGCAAGCGCGGCCAGGCGCGCGACGAGCGCCCACGTCAGCGTTTCGCCGCCCGTCACGAGCGCATGGCGCGGCAGCACGTCGGCCGGCACGCGTGCGTCGAGCAGCGCCTGCAGGTGGCTCGGCACGATCTTCAGCACGCCGACGTCGCGGCGGCGCATCTCGTCGGCGAACAGGTCCGGATCGAACGCGCAAGCGGCCGGCAGCAGGTGCAGCGTGCGGCCCGCGCACAGCGCGCCGAACAGCGTCGTGTGACCGAGGTCGGCCGCGACGGTCGATACCATCGCGAACGATGCGTCCGGTGCGAACGCGAGTTCGTCGAGCATCCCCTGCACGTAGTCGGCCAGCGCGCCGTGCGACACGACGACGCCCTTCGGCGTGCCGGTCGAGCCCGACGTATAGATCAGGTAAGCGCCCTGCTCCCGGTGCGGCGCGACGCGCACACCGGCCGCGAGCGCGAGCGTGGGGTCCTGCGCGAGCGTGTCGACGTCGAGCGGCTGCGCGTCGATGCCGGCCGGCCACGCCGCGGTATCCGCGACGAGCGCCCAGCGCGCGCCGCAGTCGGCTGCCGCCGCGGCCAGCCGGGCGGCCGGCTGGGCGGGATCGAGCAGCACGGCGAGCGCGCCGGCCTTCAGCGCGCCGAGCAGGCCGACGACGAAGCGCGCGGAGCGTTCGATGCAGACGATCACCGGCACTTCGGCGCCCACGCCTCGCCCGGACAGCGCGCGTGCGAGGCGGTTCGATGCGTCGTCGAGTTCGCCGAACGTCAGCGACGCCGACGCATCGGCAAGCGCGACGCGATGCGGATACGCGGCCGCCTGCCGCGCGAACGCGGCGACGATGTCGGCATGTTCGATGCGCAGCGCACGGCCATCGCGCGGCTGGCGCGCAGCGGCCGACGCGTCGCACGGCAGAACGGCCGTCGTCTGGTGCGGATCGCGCGCGGCGGCACCGACAAGCGCCGCGTAGCTGTGGAGCCACGCACGCGCGGTGTCCGCATCGATGCAGTCGGTCGCATAGGCCGCGACCAGTTCGATGCCGTTCGCATCGTCGGTGAAATCCACCGCGTAGTCGAAGCGTGCGGCGAGATCGGGGCCCGGCGTCGCGACGGCCGTCGCGCCCGGCAGCACGCTGTCGTGCCGCGCGTCGAACTGCTGCGCGAATTTCACGCGCAGCCATTCGTCGCCGCGCTTGACCGGCGGCTTCACCGCGTCGACGACACGCTCGAACGGCACGTCCTGGTGGGCGACCGCGTCGAGCGCCGCCGTGCGCGCCGCATCGACGAGCGCGCGGAACGGCAGCGTCGGCGACACCCGCACGCGCAGCGCGACCGTATTCAGGAACAGGCCCAGCAGCGCACGCGTTTCGGGGCGCTGACGATGAGCGACCGGTACCGCGACCACGACATCCGTTGCGCCGGTCAGGCGCGACAGCCATGCGTCGAGCGCGGCCAGCAGCACGGTGAAGACGGTCGCCTGCGCGTCGCGCGCGAGTTGCCGCACGTCGGCCGCGACCGCGTCGGGCAGCCGCACCGACACGCGCGCACCTTGCAGCGTGCGCGCCGCGCCCGGCTGGCGGTCGACCGGCAGCGCGAGCGGGCCCGGCACGTCGCGCAATGCGCCGCGCCAGTAATCGAGCTGACGTTCACCCTCGCCGCCGGCCAGCATGTCGCGTTGCCAGTCCGCATAGTCGGCATACTGGATCGGCAGATCGGGCAGCGACGGCGCGCGGCCTTCCGCATACGCGCGATAGGCGGCCGACAGTTCGTCGAACGCGCAGCGCGAGCTCCAGCCGTCGGTGATGGCGTGATGGGCGGTCAGCAGCAGGCGGTGACGGTCGTCCGCGAGCGCGACCAGCGTCGCGCGCAGCAGCGGGCCGCGCGAGAGGTCGAACGGTTCGGCCGCTTCGCGCTCGGCAAGACGCGCGGCTTGCGCGTCGCGGGCGGCGGGCGGCTGGTCGCGCAGGTCGACACTGGCGATCGACACCGGCAGGTGCGCATGAATCCGCTGCATCACCACGCCGTCGTCGTTGTCGACGAGCGTCGTGCGCCATGCCTCGTGCCGGCCGATCACGTGATCGAGCGCGCGCTGCAGCGCGTCGCGATCGAGCGTGCCGTCGATCGTCCAGTGCGCGGCGATGTGATAGGCGGCGCTCGCGTCACGCGTTTGCGCGAGCACCCAGAAACGTTGCTGCGCGAGCGAGGCGGCGCGATCGACGTACGGCGCGCATGCCGCGGCGGCATCGGCCGCACCGGTCGTCAAACGGCGCGCGACGATCGCGGCCAGCGGTTCGCCGGTTTCGCGTTCCGCACGATCGACCGCTTCGGCCAGTTCGGCGAGCGCCGGATCGGCAAACAGCGTATCGAGCCGCAGGTTCACGCGTACCGCGGCCCGGATCGCGGCCTGCAACTGCATCGCGGCGAGCGAATCGGCGCCCAGCGCGAAGAAGCGGTCGTCGCGCGACGGTGCGACATCGAGGCCGAGCAGCGTCTGCCAGAGGCCGGCGAGCTGCTGTTCGGTCGGCGTGCGCGGTGCGTCGCCGCCACCCTGCGTCGTGTCGCGCGCGGCGGCAATCTTCTCGCGCAGCGCGGCACGGTCGATCTTGCCGTTCAACGTGTACGGCAGCGCATCGCAACGCACGAACCGGTGCGGCTGCCATGCGGCCGGCAGTTGCCCGGCCACGTGCGCCTTGAGCGCCGCATCGTCGGCCGCCGCGCACAGTGCGACGCACGCGATCAGGCGCGTCGGCCCGTTGCCGGTGTCGGCGACCACGGCCGCGTCGGCCACGGCCGGATGCGAGCGCAGGCACGCGGCGATTTCGGCCGGCTCCACGCGCACGCCGCGTACCTGGACCTGGTCGTCGAGGCGGCCGAGATAGTCGAATGCGCCGTCGTCGCGCAGCCGTGCGAGGTCGCCGGTACGGTACACGCGCGCACCGGGTTCGCCGTCGGCATCCGGAACGAAACGTTCGGCCGTCAGCGCCGGGCGGCCGTGGTAGCCGCGCGCGACGCAGACGCCGCCTAGCAGCAATTCGCCCACACCGTCGCTCTCGCCGCCGTCGCCACCCTCGCCACGGTCAACGCGCGCGACGCGCGGGCCGATCACGCGGCCGATCGGCAACGACGCATAAGCGTCGTCGTCGGCCAGCGCGGGCGTCTCGCCCGGTTCGACCGGCCACAGCATCGGCGAAATCACGGCCTCGGTCGGCCCGTAACCGTTGATCAGGCGTACCGACGGGAAGGTGCGGCGCACGAATTCGAACGCCTGCTGCGGCAGCGCTTCACCACCGAACGCGAGCACGCGCAGCGCCGGCGGCACGCCGTCGCGCGCGGCCACCGCGGCGAATTCGCGCAGGTAGGCGGGCGGGAACGCCGCCACGTTGACCGCCTCGCTCACCATCAGCGCATGCGCGGCATCCGGCGCGAACGGCTGCGGCGGTGCGACGACGATGCTCGCGCCGGTCGCGAGCGGCGCGAGCCAGCACTCGTGCGCGGCATCGAAATTGACCGACGCGAAATGCAGCAGGCGGTCGCCGGCCTCGATCGGCAGCGCGGCCGCGAGCGCGTCGCAGTGCGCGGCGAGCGGCCCGTGTTCGACGACGACCGCCTTCGGCGTGCCGGTCGAACCCGACGTGTAGATCATGTAGGCGGCCGCACGCGGGTGGACGGGCACTGCCTCGTCGTCCTCGGCGACCTCCTGGCCATCCGCTGCATCGGCTGCCGCGTCGAACGCGTGTTCGAACGGCGTACCGAGCGCCGCGCGGCCGGCCGCGTCGACGATGCCGTGCCGCAGCCGGGCATCCCGAACGATCCAGTCGAGGCGTGCGGCCGGATGGCGCGGGTCGAGCGGCACGAACACGCCGCCCGCCTTCAGCACGGCCAGCAGCGCGACG
Organism: Burkholderia sp. LK4; assembly: GCF_001043615.1. Lineage (NCBI taxonomy): Bacteria > Pseudomonadati > Pseudomonadota > Betaproteobacteria > Burkholderiales > Burkholderiaceae > Burkholderia > Burkholderia sp. LK4. Next base: position 182,372 of record NZ_LDUL01000033.1, on the reverse strand, counting down.
AACAGTTCGCACGAACGCTCGACGCACACGCCCACCCGCACTTCCGCGCCGACACCGGCCGCGCGCAGTTGCCGGGCCAGCCGCGACGCCCGCGCGTCGAGCGCGCCGCGCGACAGGCGCAAGCCGTTCTGGAAAGGTGCCGCGATTGCGGGTGCGTCGGGCGCGAGGCGCGCCAGTTCGCGGATTCGGTGATGCAGCGCAGTCGGGAAACTCGTCATGTGCGTGAAGTCCTTCGGTCCGGCCGCTTCGGCCAAGTCTCGGGGCCGCTTGAGGCGGCTTCACTGGTGTGACGAACGGCGCGGCCGATTTTTTACCGTTTTGTGCGCAAAGTACGGGCGGACGCTTTTTTTCGAACGCGCGGCTAAATATTTGCGCGGCCCGTTCGTCTATCAGGGAGGAAAGCCGCAACGGGGCCCCGCCTCGCCCGCTGCTTTCGCGCCAGTTTTGCCGTTTTGGCGTATTCGCCTGCCTTCCCTTTACCGACGTTGCCGATGACAGCTGCCCACGAGCCTTCTTCCCCGCCGTCCCTCGACGCCTCCCCCGCCCGCCCCGCGGCGCGGCTGATCCTCGCGCTGCTGCGCGAAAGCCGCGCGTCGCTCGCGCTGGCGCTCACCGCGTGCGTGCTGAACGGCGTCGCGAGCGTGCTGCTCGTCGCGACGCTGAACCGCGCGCTGTCGCAACCGGGCGCGGCCGACGCGTCGCTCGCATGGCGCTTCGCGCTGTGCGCGGTGATCGCGCTCGTCACCCGGATCGTGTCGGGCACGCTGTTCGCGCGCCTGTCGCAGGACACGATGGCGCGGCTGCGCGTGCATCTCGCGCGGCGCGTCGGCGCGGCCGAGCTGCGCGACATCGAGCGGATCGGCGCGGCGCCCGTGCAGTCGGTGCTGACCGACGACGCGACCAACGTGTCGATGCTGTTCTTCGCGCTGCCGAACCTGGTCATGCACGGCTCGATCGTGTTCGGCTGCCTCGGTTATCTCGCGTGGCTGTCGTGGCCGGTGTGCCTGCTGGCGCTGGCCGCGATCGTCGCCGGCTCGCTCGGCTATCACACCGGCGACCGCCGCGCGATCGCGTCGCTCGAAGCGGCCGGCCAGGCGCAGGACCGCCTGTTCGGTTATCTCGGCTCGCTGTTTTCCGGCGCGAAGGAGCTGAAGCTGCACGATGAACGCGCAAGACAGTTCGTCGACGGCCAGCTCGGCGCCGCGATCGGCGAAGTGCGCGACCACCGCCGCCGCGCGTTCAGCGCGTACGCGGTCGGCGTCGGCTGGATCATCTTCCTGTTCTATGCGTTCCTCGGCGTCGCGTCGTTCTGGCCGCAGCTCGGCGTGCACGCCGATCCGGCCGCGGCCGCCGGCTACGTCGTCGTGTTCCTGTTCATGCTCGTGCCGCTCGACGGGCTGCTGAACAACCTGCCGACCGTCAACGCGGCACGCGTGTCGCTGACGCGGATCGAAGGCGTGATGGCCGAATTCGGCGCGCTGCGCACGGTGCCGCCCGCGGCCGACGCACCCGACGTGCCGCCCGCCGGCGCCGTCACGCTGCGCGGTGTCACGCATGCGTACTTCCACGAACGCGACGAACGGATGTTCAGCATCGGGCCGATCGACCTGACGATCAGGCCGGGCGAACTCGTGTTCATCGTCGGCGGCAACGGCAGCGGCAAGACGACGCTCGCGAAGGTTCTGACGGGGCTTTACGAACCGGAGGAAGGCACGATCGAGGTCGACGGCCGCCCGATCGGCTGGCGCGAGCGCGCCGCCTATCGGCAGCGCTTCAGCGCGGTGTTCAACGATTTCCACCTGTTCGATGCGCTGCTCGGCATCGTCGATCCCGACGATCCGTCCCGCGCGCAGGCCGATGCACGCGCGAACGCGCTCGTCGCGAAGCTCGCGCTCGATCACAAGGTGAAGGTGGTCGACGGCGCGTTCTCGACCCGCGCTTTGTCGACCGGGCAGCGCAAGCGGCTCGCCCTCGTCGTCGCGTACCTGGAGGACCGGCCGTTCTACCTGTTCGACGAATGGGCGGCCGATCAGGATCCGTCGTTCAAGGCCGTGTTCTACGAACAACTGCTGCCCGAGCTGCGGGCGCGCGGCAAGGCCGTGATCGTGATCACGCACGACGACCGTTACTTCGATCTCGCCGACCGCTTGTTGAAGCTCGACAACGGACGCATCGTCAGCGACACGATGCCCGCTCGGTCACGCGCGCAGGATGGCGTCGACGCGCTGAGCGCGTAATCCGGCAGTCGATGAAAAAATCGCCGGTGGGCTGCAATGGCAGCGCACCGGCGAAATTCGTTTCAGAAGGAAATGTGGGTGGCGCGCGGCGCGATCGTCGCGACACTCCGGCCGTTCAGCGCGAGCCGGGTCTACCGCCACACGCTGCCCGCCCGGGCGGCATCGACCGCCGCACACTCAACGCACGGCCGGCAGCTTCAGCATCGTGTCGGTCATCACGTCGGCCAGTTTCAGCGCCGACATCGGCCCGCCGAACCCCCAGATATTGCGTTCGATCAGCGCGATCCGGCGTTCCTTCATCGCGGGGACGAAACGCCACACCGGCGAATCGAGTTTCGCGGACAGCGGCACGTCCATGCCCGATGCGGTCACGAACAGCACGGCCAGCTCGCGCTGCCTGAGCAGATCGGCCGACGTCACGTACAGCGTGCCTTCCCGCGTCGGTTTCTTCGGCCACGGGTCGAGCCCGAGCGCCCGCGCGAGGCCCGCCGACGTGCTGTTGCCCGTATAGGCCCAGTAGCGGTCGGGCAAGCCGAGATCCTGCAGCAGCGCGATGCGCTCGCCTTTCCTGCCCGCGGTCGCGAGCCGCGCCGCATTGCGCTCGATGCCCGCATCGAGTTGCGCATCGACCGCCTGCGCGCGCGCGTCGCGCCCCGTGACCGCACCGATCGTCCGGAAGATCTGCCGCATCCAGTCGAGCTGCGTCACCGGCACGCCGCCGTCCGACACGTTCGGGCTGAACTGGAACAGGATCGTCGGCGCGATCCGGTCGAGCGCATCGAAAATCGGCGCGTGACGGAAGCCGACGCCGATGATGAGATCGGGCTTGACCGCCGCAATCGCCTCGAGGCCCGGCTCCTGGCGCGAACCGATGTCGGTCACGCTGGCGAGCCGGTCGCTTTGATAACCGAGCCAGCCCGGATAGAACGCCGTATCGGCCATCCCGACCGGCACGAGGTCGAGCGCGATCACGCTTTCCGCGAACATGAAGTCGAGCGCGACCACGCGCTGCGGCCGCACCGGCATCGTCGCGCTCGCCTGCGACACGACGGGATTGCCGGCCAGCGATACCGAACCCGGCGCACCCGGCACCCGCGCGCCCTGCGCGCGATGTGCATCGAGGGCCGCGGCAACGGCGCCGGACGAGGCCGACAGCGCGCCGCAACACGCGGCGCCGAGCGCCGCGAGTGCGCCGATTGCGCCGAGTGCGTGCCGGCGGCCGGCATCCGTCACCGGATCGCGTCCTGCTCGGCCAGCGCCGCGTCGTCCATCGTCAGTAGCAGGGGGCAGCTTCCACACAGTTGCGTTTCTCCAGGAATTTCATAGCGCAGGCAGCACACGCGTCGCGCGCGGAACGGCGTCGGCAGCAGCGCCGAACGCGGCACCGCATCGCGCACGGGCATGCGCAACGGATTCGGCTCACACGCAAAGCACGTCGCACCGAACAGCCAGCCCGCGTCGCGCACCGGATCGGCCACGCATGGCAGCGCACGATACGTATCGAGCAGATAGTCGAGCAGGTTGCCTGCATTGCTCCACAGCACGCGCGGCGTGACGCGCCCCATCGCCGCGAGCAGGTCGATCACCGCGCCGAGATGCGCGACGAGCCCCGCATAGCGTGGCGCCGGATCGTCGCAGGGTTCGCCGAGCGCATCGTGCGCGAAATACAACGCGGCGGGCATCCCGTCGTCGAGCGCGACGAACGTGCGCTCGGGTGTCATGTCGAGCGGCCGGCCGAGCGTCAGCGCGGCGACGACGCCGGCCGGCGCCGCGCGGCCGAAATAGTATTTGCTCCATTGCGACATCAGCGCGCGCGCGTGCTGCGCCGGATCGCCGCCGTAATGGCGGACCATCGCGTCGAGCACGATGTCGCGGTGCGCGGGCAACGCGCTGACCGGCACGACGAGGCGGCCCGGCGCGTGCGCGTCGTCGGGCAAACCGAGCCAGACGACGTCGAGATGATCGGCGAACGGTTCGGGCGCGAACGCCGAGAAACGCGTGGCGCGCGCGCCGTCGAGCGGCGGCGTCATCGCCCCGCGCGCCGGGCGCGGCGCCCCTCGAGGATCAGGAGCCCGAGCAGGTACGGCGCACCGATCAGCGCGGTCAGCACGCCGGCCGGCACTTCGCGCGGCGCGACGACCGTGCGCGCCGCGAGATCCGCCACACCGAGGATCAGCGCGCCGCACGCGGCCGCGAGCCACAGCCGCGTACGGTGCCGGCGCGCGCCGAGCATCGTCGCGACGTGAGGCGCCATCAACCCGATGAAGCCGACCGGCCCGACCGCCGCGACGGCCGCACAGGCGGCGAGCGTCGCGATCGTCAGCGCGAGCGGCCGCAGCACGGCCACGGGCAGGCCGAGCGCGGCCGCCTGGTCGTCGCCGAGCGCGAGCATGTCGAGCGGTTTCGCGAGCCATGCGAACACGGGCACCGCGAGCACGCACCACGGCAGCAGCATCGACACCTCACCCCAGCTGCGGCCGTAAGTCCCGCCGACGAGCCACACGACGAAGCGCGCGGGCTGCACGCTTTCCTGCGTGATCAGCCATTGCGCGAGCGTGGTCCACAGCGCGCCGATCACGATGCCCGTCAGCGCCACCGCGAGCGGCGCATAGCGATGCCGGTGATTCAGCGCGAGCGTGATCGCGAGCGACAGCCCGCCGCCGATCAGCGCAGCCGCCGCGAGCGTCACGTGGCCCATCAGCGGCCACGTCGACAACGCGAACAGCGTGACGAGCCCCGCACCCTGCGTGACGCCGAGCACTTCGGGGCCCGCGAGCGGATTGCGCACGACGCTTTGCATCGCGACGCCGCTCACTGCGAGCAGCGCGCCCGCGAAGAGCGCGCACAGCAGCCGCGGCATGCGCAGGTCGATCAGCATCCGCGCGAGCGCATCGTGGCCGGACAGCGCAGCGGACCAGCGCGCGATCGACAGCCACTCGGGGCCGGCCGACACGCCGACGAACACGGCCAGCACGCCCGCCACGACGAACAGCGCCGTGCGCAGCGGCCAGCCGAGCCGCTCGAGCCAGCCGACGAGCCGCGTCGAGCCGCTGCCCGCCGCGCGTTCGGCATCCGCATGCAGCACGCCAGACCACGCGGCGCCGCGCCGGATCATCGCCAGCATCAGCGGCGTGCCGACCAGCGCGATCGCGACGCCGGTCGACAGCGTCGCGTCGAGCCCCGACGCGAGCACCGCGCTGTCGGTGACGAGCACGAGCGCCCCGCCCGCGAGCGCCGACAGCGGCACGAGCACGCCGAGCCGAGCGGCGCGCGCGCCGCGCACCTGGCGCAGCAGGTTCGGGGCGACGAGGCCGACATACGACAGCGGGCCCGCGATACTGACGGCCACGCTCGTGAACGCAACCGCGACGATCGTCGCGGCGAGCCGCGTCGCGTCGACGCGCACGCCGGCCGCGGCTGCCGCGTCGTCGCCGAGCGTGAGCGGATTCAGCGGCCGGATCACGAACGGCAATGCGATCAGCGGCACGACGAGCCAGCGCGCGGCGAGCGCGAGGCCCGTCGCGCCCGGCTGGTACAGGCTGCCGTTGGTCCACAGCGCGGCGCCCGCGATGTTCTGCTCGAAGAAGGCGAGCACGAGCGTCGACAGCGCGGCGAACAGCAGCATGCACACGCTGCCCGCGAGCACGAGCCGCAACGGCGTCGCGCGCCAGCCGCCGGCCGCGACGATCGCGCAGGCGGCCGCGGCCAGCCCGCACACGAACAGCAGCGGCACCGATGCGACGCCGGCCAGCGCCGGCACCAGCATCGCCGCGAGCAGGCCGAGCTGGGCGCCGCCCGTCACGCCGAGCAAATCAGGCGACGCGAGCGGATTGCGCGTGAGCGACTGGAACAGCGCGCCCGCGATGCCGAGGCAGCCGCCCGCGACGAGCGCGGCCGCGACGCGCGGCAGGTTGAGGTCGAACAGGAACACGTGCGCGAGCGCAGCGGCATCGCTGCCGGGCACCGCGCTCCACCACACGCGCAGATCGGGGGCGACGCGCAACGCCGCCAGTGCCGCGATCAGCGCGACGAGACCGATCGCGATCGCACCGGCCCGGCCCGATCTCGTGCCCCGCCCCGCCGCCGCGAGGCGCTTGCGCATCGCGAACGTGGTCATACGGCGAGATCCCGGTCGAAGACACCGGCCGCCTGCGGCGCGCCGTCGGTGGCCGGCCCGTAGGCCGGCACGCACATCGGTGCGCCCGTCTGCGGATGCGCGAGCTTCAGCATCTCGACGCCGAACGCCGCGCGCAGCCGCGCCGGATCGAGCATCGCGTCGGGCGTGCCCTGCGCGACGAGGCGGCCCGCGCGCATCAGCACGATTTCGTCGCTGTATGCGGCCGCCTGGTTCAGGTCGTGCAGCACCCAGACGATCGTCAGCCCGCGCGTGCGGTTCAGCGTGCGCAACGCATCGAGGATGTCGAGCTGGTGATGGATGTCGAGATAGGTCGTCGGCTCGTCCAGCAGCACGATCGGCGCCTGCTGGGCGAGCGCCATCGCGATCCACGCACGCTGGCGCTCGCCGCCCGACAGTGCGCCGACGTCGCGCTCCGCATCGCCGGCGAGGCCGCTCGTGTCGAGCGCCTCGTCGATCGCCGCATGGTCGGCGCGCGACAGGCCGCGCAGGAAGCCGCCGTACGCATAGCGCCCGTACGCGACGAGTTCGCGCACCGTCAGGCCCGACGGAATCTGGTTGAACTGCGCGAGCATCGTCAGTTCGCGCGCGAGCGCGCGACGGCGAAACGACGCGAGCGGCTGCCCGTTCACTTCGACATGGCCGGCACGCGCGGGCTGCAAGCCCGCGAGCGTGCGCAGCAGCGTGCTCTTGCCGCAGCCGTTCGGTCCGCACAGCGCGGTTACGCGGCCGGCCGCGATCGACAGGTCCAGCCCGTCGATCACGACATGGTCGCGATATCCCACCGACAGCCCGCGCGCGGCAAGCGCGGCGGTACTACGCGTCATCAATCCTCCGTTCGGTCGCGCGGGACCGTATAACTCTGCGCCATCGCGACGACGACCTTGCGCGGCCCCTCGAACGGGTCGCGCGCATGCGCGGTCAGCATGTTGTCGAGCATCAGCACGTCACCCGTGCGCCACGGGAACACGATGCGCTGCTGGTCGAGCACGCCGCGGATCTCCGCGAGCGCGTCGGCTTCGAGCGGTTCGCCGTCGCCGTAATACACGTTGCGCGGCACGTTCTCGAGCCCGACCGCGTCGACGAGCGCTTCCTGCATGTCGTCGTCGAGCGCCGACAGGTGAAACAGGTTCGCCTGGTTGAACCACACGCGGTCGCCGGTGCGCGGATGGCGCGCGACGGCCTGGCAGCGTTCGCGCGTGCGCAGCAGCAGCTCGCCGTCGTCATCGGTGCGCCACGCGCATTCGATGCCGCGCGCCGCGCACATCCGTTCGACCTCGGCCGGTTCGTCGGTGCCGAACGACTGCTGCCACGGCAGGTCGAGCCCCTGCCCGAAATTGCGCACGTACAGCAGCTCGCGCTTTTCGAAACGCGCGACGAGCGCCGGATCGAGCGCGCGATACACCGCGCGGCTGTCCGCGATCGGCGTCGCCCCGCCCTTCGGCGCGGCGAGCGCGCAGTGGAACCAGATCCGCAACGGCCATTCGCGCGTATACGACTGCTCGTTGTGCAGCGGAATCGCGCGGTGCGGCGGGTACTCGGTCGACGTGTAGACGGCGCCCTCGACCTGGCTGCGCGGTGTCGATGCGTATTCATAGCCGATCAGCGGATCGCCGAACGACGCCGCGAACTGCTGGAACGCGTCGATCGACGGCACGTGAAAACCCGTGAACAGCACACCGCCCGCCCGTTCGAGCGTGTCGGCCGCGATCTCGCGCGCCAGCGGCGCGACGTCGTCGATCGACATCCCGTCGCTGCCGCGCGGCGACACGACGGTGGGCAGCCCCGGCTCGATACGCAGGTCGTCGAGCGTCGGCAACGAAAGCAGGGTCATGCAACGTCCTCTTCAGGTGGCGCGCCGCCCACGCGGCGCGGCGGGTCACGACGCGCGCGATGCGCGCTCGCCGTCCATCGCGCGGCGCAGGCTCGCGGGGCGCATGTCGGTCCAGACGGTCTCGATGTGCGCGAGACAGTCGGCTTTCGGGCCGCTCACGCCCACTTCGCGCCAGCCGGCCGGCACGGGCCGGAACGTCGGCCAGATCGAATACTGTTCTTCGTCATTGATGACGACCGTATAGACGAGATCGTCGGTGTCGGCGGAAGGCGTCGTGGCTTGCGTCATGATCGGAAATCGCTGAGGCGGTTGAAAGTGGCAAAGCGCATGGCAAAGCGGCGGTTTCGGCCGCTCCTGTCTGATAGACGATTGGTCGGCGCGGTTTTTTACCCGCGTTCACCGGCGCCGCGTGCGGCCGCCGAGGAACACCGGGCACGCGACACCGCGATGGCATGCGTCGAGGCATTCCGCGCAGTGGCGCTCCGCGTCGCGCACCATGAAATGCACGAGCGTCTGCGACACGTTCAGCGCGCGCGCCGCGGTCTGCAGCGTCTCCTCGCGCAGCCGCACCATCTCGAAGGCCGCGCGGCTGCGCGCCGGCAGGTCGTCGAGCGCGGCCCACACGCGCCGCAGCGTATCGCGCGTCAGCAGTGCGGCTTCCGGCGTCGGCTCGGGCGACGGCACGTCGAAACCGTCGTCCTCTTCCGTGTGATAGACGTTCTCGAGGTTTTGCCGGCGGCACGCGTCGATCGACGCATTGCGCACCATCCGCGTCACGTACGCGACCGGCTGGCGCACCGCATCCTGGTTCGGGAATTCGACGAGCTTCACGAACACGTCGTGTACGACGTCCTCGGCACGGCTCGCGCAGCCGACGAAGCCGCGCGCGACGTTCACGAGCATCGCGCGATGCGAGATCAGCACGTCGAGCAATGCGCCCTGCGCACGGGGCTCCGTGGCGCGGCGCGCACGCGGCGGCCGGTCGGGATGACTGCCGAGGAACGGGTTCGCCGCTGCCGCCGCCGGTCGGTCGAGCACTTCCGCCATCGCCATCGATCTGCTCCGTCAAATTCCGAGATAGCGCAATTTAACGTAAACGCAAATCATTCTCAATCTGATTACCCAATGACCCTTTCAGTCGACAGGATTTGTCTGAACAATTGACGAAATCGTTGCCCGCGTGGATGGGACGCACGTCGGCTGGTTCGGTACGTGGTCATCGGCCCGTCCGAACGGCGCGACCGGCCTGCGACCCGCCGACACGACCTTTCACGCGTCTGACAACGCGCCTGCACGTGTCATGGCCGGTAGCAACTTCTTACCACGTGAAATTTTGGGGGCTCGTACGATCGGGGGGCTGTTTCCAAGGGAGAAAACCATGAAATCCATCGTGTTGTCCGCTGTCATGGCTGGCGCGCTGTCGAGCGTGATGCTGACCGGGTGCGTTGCCTATCCTGCCGGTCCGGCTCAGGTCACGATCGGCTGGCATGGCGATCGTTACTGGGACGGCAATCGTTACTGGGAGCGCCGCGACTGGGAAGCGCAGCATCCCCGCGGATATGACGACCGCCGGGATGACCGACGCGATGACCGCCGGGACGACCGACGCGACGATCAGCGGCCGCAGTGGTAAGGCGTTCCCGCTTCCCGTGATTCACTTTTCAACGATCAGGACTGCAACATGAAAACGCTACTGAAATCGCTCGCCGTCGCGGCGCTTGCCGCCGCCGTGCTCGTGCCGGCCATCGCCGAAGCGCATCCGCACCGCGTGTGCCACTTCGACCATCACCATCACAGGATGTGTCGCTGGGTGCGGTAAACGAAACAAGGCGCCGGAAAACCGGCGCCTTGTTTCATCGCTTCACCTGCGTGCGACCACGCTCGTCAGCGTGCGGCCGGCAACCGCGGCAGGCATCGCGCGAGCTGCGCCGGGCTGACGGGCATGCGGCACACGCTTCGCTGCATCGCTGCGTCCGGCTTCGCCGCCAGCATGCGTGACGCCGCCTTGCGCGGCGAAGCCCGCACCCGCAATGCGTCGGCGCCCGGGCTCGCCGGCTGCAACGCGCGCAGGGTCGCCGCATCGATGTGCACTTGCCAGAACTGCGGCCTGTAGTCGGGATCGCCGTCGCGATAACCCTGCCCCGTGATGGTCTGCCCGTCGGGGCTCACGCCGATTACGTTGGCCAGGTTCAGCGTGCCGACCGACAGGCCGGCCGCTTCGAGCAATGCAACGAGGCTACGCATGCCGCTTTGCGGCGTCCACACGAAGACTCGCTCGACACCGGTCTGTCCGTTGCTCGATGTGCCGATGACGACCCGCCCGTCCGTGCTGATCGCTTGCGCGTAGCTGCTGTCGTCGCCGTCGAGAAAACCGAGCCGCTGGATGCTGTCGCCGCCGTTCGTCCACAGCACGGCCTCCGAATCGACCCGTTGTCCATCCGGCGTGACCACCAGCGTGCCAAGCGCGCCGGCGATCGTCCGTTCGTCTTCGGTCACACCACGGGCCTGATCCATTCTCGCCACGCCCGCGTTGATCGTCGGCAATAGTCGTTCACCGATTCGTTCTGTCCAAAGGAGCGCACGCGAGCCATACACGCCGTCGACATTGCCGGCGAACCCCGCTGCTGCATTCCCTGACGAGGTCATCGACAGGAGCTGCACGACATAGTCGCCGCCGGGTGGCAGCTGGCGGAAACCCCTCGGCTGGTCCCACATGAACCGTGCATTCGAGACGCCTATCGTCGAAAAGCGGCCCGCCATCCTCGTGCCGCCGAGGTTCGCGACTTCGACCGATGCGCCCCAGCCCGCCGTATCCGGAACGAGTTTTTGTGTGCGACCGTCGCCAGGCCATCGCACCGCCCATCGATCAAGGTTGCTGCTTTCCGCCTGGCGCGCACTGATCGAGCCGCCGATCACCTGCCCGTCGCCCGACACCGTCTGTGCCATCGAGTCATAGGCGTTCGCCGGCGCCGCCAGCCGCTGCCAGCCCGTCGCGGCCGACCACGAGAAGGCCATCGAGTTACCGGGCTGCGCGTCGCTCCAGTAGGAGCCGATGATCGTCTTGCCGTCCGCGCTGACGGCATTCCCGTTGTACTGCATGTCGCGCGGCCCGCCCAGGTCGCCGATCACGGTCAGCGAATAACCACCCGCCGATACCGTCTGCGCATGAACCGCGCCTGCCGTCGACGCAACGAACAATGTCGCTGCCATGGTGCCCTTCAGATGCATCTCCGTCTCCCCCGAAAAAGACGCTCGGCCGCCGGCCTGCCTTGCACGGTAAATGCCCGCACAGACCGCGCTCGCATGCGTCAGTAGATAAACAACCGAATCGTCGCCGTGCCGTTGAACGGACCGATCTTCGGCGGCCCGAACGCCTTCAGAACGGCATCGAGCGTCACGCTCTGGTAGTTCACATTTCCCGGCATCTGGGCGAGCACGAACTGTTCGTTGAACGCAATCGCCTTGCCGTTTCGGTCCTCGATGCCGATGCCGAAGTTACTCTTCGGATCCGGCACGAGCAGCCCGTTCTGCACCGTCTGCGAAGTCTCGAAGTAGCCGTCCACACGCACCGGCACGTTGCATTGCTTGGTCAGCGCGAGACTGAACGACTTGCGCGGCACGGCTGGCAAGAAACCGCTGCCCGTGGCCTGAACCTGGCCGAACTTCACGACGCCGGGTTCAGGCGTGACTTTCACGTCGACCATGCAGGGTGTCGGCTTGAGATTTTGCAGACCGCTCAGCTTGTAGCGGAAGCTTCCCTTGCTGTTCAGCCCGCGCTCGCCGTCGAACTGAAACACTGCATAGATATCCGAGGGCGGCCTCGTCCACGCCCCCCGCTTGCGAATGACGACCTGATACCTAATGCTGATGGGCCATTTCGGACACATTCCGGCATCGACCTGCCAGTTGTCCAGCTTGCAGATTTTCACGGAGCTGTGCGTGTCAATGCCGTCCCCCGGCTGGCTGGTGCGTCCGTAATAGTCGGTGCCCTCGAAGCGAATGCCGACTTCGAGCCCCCACGCGGCCGGATTCTGTTTCTCCGGGTTCGCGTAGAAGTAGATCTGTTCGGGGAAATTCTGCAACCCGCCGATATCCTTGTAGCAATAGCCCGTTGTCGTACGCGGCGGCGACACCCAGATCACGTAACCATCTGGCGCGTCGGTCGGATACGACGCGACATTGCCGATCGCCTCGGTCAGCGACAGGCCGCCGCTGTCCGCAATACATTTCAGTGCCCACGCCGGCTGCGCGAACACGACGAACAGTGCGATCACCCACCACCTGAGCCACGCCGGCATCCGCAACGCGATCCCGTTTCGTCGCGCGCCGCTCATTTCTTCACGCTCTTGCAAGCACCGGCCTCGCACGCATACTCGACCGCCACCTGGCCGCCGTAATCGTCGATGTGCGTGACGAACAGCGTCGCGGGCGTCGCGGCCTTGAACGGCACGTCGGCCGTGCTCATCGGGCTGACCATCACCGGCTCCAGCGGCACGTGCGTCTTCTGCGCACCCGCCGCCACATCGACGATCGTGATGTGATACGGCGTCGGATTGTCGAACACGAGCTTGTGCGCGGCCGCATCGACGCGCAACGTCATCGGCAGCGTCCAGTCCTCGTCGCGCGCGGGCTGCACGGCCTTCGGCCGGTAGAACAGCTTCATCTGCGTATGCAGCGCGATCTGCAGCGTGTTCGGCGTATCGGTCTTCGGCGGCACTTCGCGGATGTTCAGGTAGAACACCGATTCGCGATCGGCCGGCAGCTCGGTGCCCGGCAGCTTCGCGATCCGCAGCACGTTGCGCTCGTTCGCCTCGACGCGCTGCAGCGGCGGCACGACCATCAGCGGCGACGTGATCTTGTTGCCCTGCGCGTCCTCGAGCCACGACTGCACGAGATACGGGTAGGTCGTGCTCTTGTTGGTGATCGTGACGACCGCCGCCTGTTCGCCTTCGTTGAAGATCACGCGCGTGCGATCGGGCACGATCGCCGCCTGCGCGGCGCCCGCGAGGAGCGCACCGGCGGTCGCGAGCACGCACCATGCGCGCCGCGGAAAGGAAAGGGAGAAGGAGTTTTTCATCGCTGGATCCGTGAATTCATCGTTCGACCCGTGCGGCCGCTGCATGCGACTCGCCGGGCGTCTGGCACGTCACCGGAATCGGCGTGCCTTCGAGTTGGAGCTGGTTCGGCAGCGTGTCGATCGTGCAGAGCGTGCGTTCGCCCGCGCGCACCGCCAGCGTGGATTTCGGTTGAACCTGGGTCAGGAACGCCGCGCCGCCCTCGCCGACGATGCCGAGTTCCTTGCCGTTCGCCATGTCCTGCACCGATGCGCCGAACGGCAGCGGCTTGCCGACCGGGTCGGTCAGTGTCAGGTACAGGTTGCTGCCGCGCGCGGCGGAGAACTTCACGAAGCCGATCGCGCCGTCGGTCAGCACCATGCGCTGGATCGGGTTCGACACCTGCACCTCGAGCGGCAGCTTCTCGACGTTGACCGTCGCGTCGTAGACGTTGTACGGCGAGATGCCGTCGAGCACCGTATAACCGCGCGAATCGGTATGCGAGAGCGTGCCGGACAGCGGCACATCGGGCACGCCGTCGGTCGACACCAGCAGCCGCGTGTCGCCCGCGTTGCCGTTCGCGTGCGCCGCGACGCCGTATTGCGTCGCGACGAACGAGCCGTCGACTTCGAGCGACGCGGCCGCATATGCATTGGCGAGCGTCGACGCCTGCGCGGTCAGCTGATACGCCGACGAGCGCTGGCGGTAGCTCGCGTTCGCCGACGCCCGTCCGTCGGTCGCGCCCGCGTTGACCTGATAGGTGCGGCCATCCGGATCGTCGTAGATATAACCGGCGTTCACGCTCGTGCTGCCGCTGCCCGTCGTCAGGTTCGACGTGACGGTGTGGCGGCCGCCGATCGGCAGCGTCGCGGTAACCGAGACCTGGTTGCCGCTTGCACCGGCGCTCTGCGTGCGGAAGGCCGATACGCTCACGTTCAGGTTGCGCAGCGTGCCGATCGAGAACGCGCGCGTCAGCGTGAGGCCGACGCGCTGCTCGTTCGCACGTTCCCAGTAGGTCGTCTGGTCGTACGAGAAATAAGTCGACGTGTCGCCGAAACGCTTCGACAGCGTCGCCGAGTAGCGCTGCTTGCTGTTGGCGAGGCCGTACGCGGTCGGGTCGCCCGAGAACTGCGCGAAGTTCGTGTATTCGCGCTCGGAGAAGCGATAACCGAAGAAACGCACGTCGGCATCGAGCCCGTCGAAGTGCTTCGAATAGTTGATGCGGTACGAGTTGCCGTTGCGCGTCGCGCCGCTCCACCACAGGCGTGCCCGCGCATGCGTGACGTCGGCCGACAACGCGCCGAACGCGCCGAAGTCGCGGCCCACGCCGAGCGCGATCGACGTGTAGCCCGACGCGGCGATGAAACCGCCGTACGCGGTGACGTCGAACGGCAGGCCGTAGGCGATTTCGCCGAAGCCGAAGAACGGCGTGATGCCGGCGCCGCCAAAGAGCCGCGGCTTGCCGACGGCGGCCTTGTAGCGCAATTGCCCGGCGCGCGCGAGGAACGGCACGGCGGCCGTCGTCACCTGGAAGCGCTGCACGCTGCCGTCCTCTTCCTCGACTGCAACGTCGAGCGTGCCCTGCACGCTCGTATTGATGTTCTGCAGCGCGAAGGCGCCCGGCGACACGCGCGTCACGTACAACACGCGGCCCGCCTGGGACACGGTCACGGTCGCGTTGGTGCGCGCGACGCCCGAGATCAGCGGCGCATAGCCGCGCAGCGAAGGCGGCAGCATGCGGTCGTCGCTGCGGATCGACGCGCCCGTCAGCGCGAACGTGTCGAAAATGTCGGACGTCAGGTAGTCGTCGCCAAACGTCACCGTCGACTGGATCGACGGCAGCGCGCGAAACGCATAAAGCCGGCTGAAGCGGAACGTGCGGTCCGCGTAGGCCGTATTGCCCACGTTCGATTGCGCCTGGTAGTCGCCGCGAAAGCGCCATGCATCCCAGTTCGCGCCAACCGTCCCGTAGGCCTGGATCGAATTCGTTTGCCCGCCGCCCGTGCCGAAGTTGCGGTTCGTGTTCGCGATCACGCGATAGTCGAGCATCGCGCCGGGGATCCCTTCCGACCAGCGCTCCGGCGGCAGGTAGGTCGTATCGCTGAACTCGAGCGCAGCCTGCGGAATCGTGATCTTGAGCCGCCCGTCGCTTTTCAGGTAGCGCACGGTCGCCCCCTCGATCGCGCCGAGATCGACGCAACGGCCGCCCTGGAAGCGCGGCAGGTCCTTCGCGAGCGACGGCTTCAGCCCGAACTGCGCGACGAGTTCCGGGCGCAGGCACGGTTTGCCCGCTCCCGACGCGTCGACGGCGATGAACTCGATCGCCTGCAGCCCGTAGAACAGGTCGTTGACCTGTACGTCGAGCATGTACTCGCCGGGCAGCGTGAAGTCCGCCTGCGAGAACTGCGACAGATCGACGTTGTTCGAGCCGTCGATGTTCAGGAACGACGAATTGAATTCCGTCGCATGGCTCTGGCTGCCGACAACCAGCACGGAGACGCAAAGGAAGGAATGTCTGATTCGCACGCGGCGCTACCGGAAGTCGAACGAAGGGGGAAATGAGGAAAAACGAACGAGGAAGGGTGCGCGCACCCTTCCCCGGTACGGCGGCTTACTGGTAGCGGACGGTGAAGTTCGCCACGCCTTCGGCGGTACCCGGCGTCACGCCGGCTGCGGTCGCTTCGTACATGGCCGCGAAGCGTGCGACGTTCGTGCCGTTTTGCAGCACGGTCGGTGCCTTCTGCTCGGCGCCGTTGTCGAGGTATTCACCCGACGCTGCCTGCAGGCGGATGCCGACGTTGGTTGCCGAACCGATCGTGGCGAGCAGCTTCGGCTGGCCCGCGCTCGACGTGCCCGTGAACGTGAAGTACGCGTTCTGCGCGACGCTCGTGTCGCAGTCGGTCAGCTTGATGTCGAAGTTGGTCGGCGTGGACTTGTCGCCAGCCTGCTTGAACACGTTGGTCGGCACCTTGCCGAGGTTCACGGTCTGGTTGACCGAGCCCGAATCGATGCCGCATGCGCCCGCGACGATCTCGCCCGTGAAGTTGATCGTGCCGGTGCCCGCTGCGAAGGCCGAGGTCGACAGGGCCGCGAGTGCGACAGCGGTCAGGATGGATTTTTTCATGACGTTTCCCGAAAGGACTGCAAATGGAATAGATGACGTGGCGGATACAAACGGCAGCGCGTGGCGGCTCCCGTCCGTCACGAGGCGGCATTATCGAGATAATCATGAAAGTTTTCTGTAAATCATTGTCAAATGCATCTGACAATGTCCGATTTACCCCTCCAAGTCCTCACTATTTCCTGTCGATTTTCAATCCGGAAATTTTTATCCGCAGTCCTTTTTTATTCACCGGAAGCAATTGAAGATCAAGGACATTTCCGATCGAGAGTCGAAACCACCCCGCTCACCCTTGCCGGCATTGGCTCCAGCAAATCATCTGCGAAAAGGACAAAACATTGTCCGGAGCCGCCATCGTTGCCCGACGACAACGCCAATATCAAATCATTTTCAACAAACAGGAAATTAACCGGCGATTCAATCAATACGATTTTTTCGCGCAAACGATTGCGACATGAATACAAACGTTTTACCGCGACACTTTGTCGCCCTCATTATTTCCGATATATGATTAATTCGATCTTCAATTCCGGATTGCAAATCGCACGCATGAGCGGCCGCCGGAACCCGATATCGGAACCTCGTCGCATGGGAGAAAGAAGGCAAAATGACCCGCACACGTTTGCGCGAAATTGCGACACGCGCGGTCGCAAGATGACGGCTATCCCGGCCGGCCTGTCGATGGGAAAAGATATCGCTGGAACCAGCGGTATGGATCGAGGGAAGCGGCGGCGGCACGTCGATACGTACCGCCGCCGTCATGCCGCCCGACGCGCTGCGGCGTCAGGCGACGGGCACTACGCGGAAGCCGCGGCCTCCGCCGACGCCGGCGACCAGCCGCCGCCGAGCGCGCGATACAGCGCGATCGCATTCGCGAGCCTCAGCTGCTTGAGCCGGATCAGTTCCTGCCCCGACTCGTACGTGCTGCGCTGCGCGTCGAGGAGTTCGAGATACGTCGCGACGCCGCCCGCGTAGCGGCGTTCCGCGAGCTTCAGCCGCGCGCCGTCGGCCGCATACACGTCCTGCTGCGCGGCGAGCTGGCGATCGATCCAGTCGCGCGCGGCGAATGCGTCGGCCACTTCGCGGAACGCGGTTTGCACCGCCTTCTCGTAATCGGCAACCGCGATGTGCTTGCGCGCGTTCGCGACGTCGAGGTTCGCGCGGTTGCGTCCGCCCGCGAAGATCGGCAACGTGATGCGCGGCGCGAACGTCCATACGCTGGTGCCGCCGGCAAACAGGCTCGAGAACGCGTCGCTGACCGAGCCGTAGTCGCTCGTCAGCGTGATGCGCGGAAAGAACGCCGCGCGCGCGGCGCCGATCTGCGCGTTGGCGGCCTTGAGCCGCGCTTCCGCCTGCCGGATGTCCGGCCGCCGTTCGAGCAGCGCACTCGGTGCGCCGGGCGCCACGGGCGCGATCGACAGCGTGTCGAGCGCGGTCGTGTCGCCCGGCACGTTGCGCGCGAAGTCGCCCGCGAGCAACTGCAGCGCCCGCACCGACTGCGCATGCTCGCGCTGCAGCGCGGCCTGCGATGCGCGCGCGGATGCCACCAGCATCTCGGCCGAGCGCAGCTCGATCGCGTCGCTCGTGCCGGCCGCATAACGACGCTGCGTGAGCGCGGCCATGCGTTCGCGCGCGTCCAGCGTGCGCTGCGCGAGCGCGAGCTGCTCGTGCAGCGAGCGCTCCGATACGTACGCGCCCGCCACGTCGGCGATCACGCCGATGCGCACCGTGCGTTGCGCGTCGGCCGTCGCGAAATACTCGGCGAGCGCCGCGTCGGACAGGCTGCGCACGCGGCCGAACAGGTCGAGCTCGTACGCGCTGACGCCGACGCCCGCACGATACAGCCCGCTGATCGCGCTTTCACGCACGACCGGGTCGTACTGGCGCGCACGCTCATAACCCAGATTCGCATCGACCGACGGCATCAGGTCCGCGCGCTGCACGCCGTACAGTGCGCGCGCTTCCTCGAGCCGGCCGGCGGCGACCCGCAGGTCGCGGTTGTTCGCGAGCGCCGCGTCGATCCACGCCTGCAGCGCGGCATCGGTGAAGTACGCGCGCCAGTCGTCGAGCAGCGCGGCATCGGCGGGCGATGCCGCGGCCGACGTGGGCGCGGCTTCGCCGTCGACCGGCGCATAGGTCGCCGGCACGGGCGCCGCCGGCCGCTCGTAACGCGGTGCGAGCGTGCAGCCGGCCAGCGCGAGCGCGGCGGCCAGCGCAACCTGAACCCGCAGCGCTGCCTGTGCATTCAGCGCAAACATCATTGAGAACCCTCCATCGCCGCCGGCTGCGCTCCGCCGCGCCGGCGCGGGCCGACGTCGAACAGGCGGCCGACGATCACGAAAAACAGCGGAACGAGGAACACCGCGAGCACGGTCGCCGTGATCACGCCGCCGAGCACGCCGGTACCGATCGCCATCTGCGCGCCGGACGCGGCGCCCGACGCGAACGCGAGCGGCAGCACGCCCACGCCGAACGCGAGCGACGTCATCACGATCGGCCGCAGCCGCAGGCGCGCGGCCTCGAGCGCGGCGTCGACGAGCGACATGCGCTGCGCGACCAGGTCCTTCGCGACTTCGACGATCAGGATCGCGTTCTTCGCGGACAATCCGATCGTCGCGATCAGCCCCACCTTGAAGTAGATGTCGTTCGGCATCATCCGCAGCGTGACGCCGAGCACCGCGCCGATCACGCCGAGCGGCACGACCAGCATCACCGCGAACGGAATCGACCAGCTCTCGTAGAGCGCCGCGAGCGCGAGGAACACGACGAGCACCGACAGCGCGAACAGCATCGGCGCCTGCGCGCCCGACAGCCGTTCCTCGAACGATTGCCCCGACCACGCATGGCCGGTACCGGCCGGCAGCTTCGCCGCGAGTTGCTCGATCGCGGCCATCGCCTCGCCGCTGCTGTGGCCCTGCGCGGCCGAGCCGTTGATCGTGAACGACGGAAAGCCGTTGTAGCGCGTGAGCTGCGGCGGGCCGAGCGTCCAGTGCAGTGTCGTGAACGCCGCGAGCGGCACCATCTCGCCATGCGAGTTGCGCACGCGCAGCTTCTTCACGTCGTCCGGATCGAGCCGGTGCAGCCCGTCGGCCTGCACGATCACGCGCCGCACCTGCGTGCCGTGCATGAAATCGCCGATATAGTCGGAGCCGAACATCACCGCGAGCGTCGTGTTGATCTCGTCCATGGACACGCCGAGCGCGGACGCCTTCGCGCGATCGATGTCGAGCTTCAGCTGCGGCGCGTCCTGCGTGCCGGCGAACATCAGGTCGGTCAACGCGGGATCCTTGCGGCCCGCCTCGAGCAGCTGCTCGCGCGCGGCGCTGAACGTCGCGTAGTCGAGCCCGCCGCGGTTCTGCAGCCGGAAGTCGAAACCGCTCGACGAACCGAGATCGGGCAGCGCCGGCGAGTTCATCGCGAACACCGTCGTGTTCGGCGTGCCCGCGAAGCGCTCGTTGATGCGCGCGACGATCGCCTGCACGTGCGCGTCCGCGGCCTTGCGCTCCTTCCAGTTCTTCAGCGTGACGAAGATCATCCCGCCGTTCGGCCCTTCGCCGTACAGGTTGAAACCGCCGAGCGCATACGTATAGGCGGTCGGCTCGTCACGGCGGATGGCCGACTCGACTTCCCGCACGCTCTGCATCGTTTCCGCGAGCGGCGTGCCTTGCGGGCGGATCACCATCACCATGAAGTTGCCCTGGTCCTCGTCCGGCAGGAACGCGGTCGGCAGTTGCGTGAGCATCAGCCCCGCGGCCGCGGTCAACGCGCCGTACACGACGAGCCAGCGCACCGGCTTCTTCAGCATCTTGCCCACGCGTGTCGCGTAGCGCTGCGTCGAACGCGCGACGAAGCGGTTGAACCAGCCGAAGAAGCCGCGCTTCTCGTGATGTTCGCCGGACACGGGCTTGAGCAGTGTCGCGCACAGCGCGGGCGTGAGCGACAGCGCGAGGAAGGCCGAGAAACCGATCGACACCGCGAGCGACAGCGCGAACTGCCGGTAGATGTTGCCCACCGCGCCGCCGAAGAACGCCATCGGCACGAACACCGACGTCAGCACCACGGTGATCCCGACGATCGCGCCGCTGATCTGCTTCATCGCCTTGACGGTCGCGTCGTACGGCCCGAGCCCCTCCTCGACCATCAGCCGCTCGACGTTCTCGACCACGACGATCGCGTCGTCGACGAGGATGCCGATCGCGAGCACCATCCCGAACATCGTCAGCACGTTGATCGAGAAACCGGCCGCATACATCACGCCGAACGTGCCCGCGAGCGCGACCGGCACGACGAGCGTCGGGATCAGCGTCGCGCGCAGGTTCTGCATGAACAGGAACATCACGAGGAACACGAGCACGCCGGCCTCGATCAGCGTCGTGACGACCTTGTTCATCGACACGCGCACGAACGACGACGTCTCGTACGGGATCTGGTACTTCACGCCCGGCGGGAAATACGCGGACAGCTCGTCCATCGTCGCGCGGACGCGTTTCTCGGTGGATACCGCGTTCGAGCCCGGCGCGAGCTTGATGCCCATCCCGGTCGCGACCTTGCCGTTCACGTACGACGGGTAGTTGTAGTCGTTGCCGCCGAACTCGACGCGCGCGACGTCGCGCAGATACAGCGCGGAGCCGTCGGCCTGCGTGCGCAGCGCGATCGCGCCGAACTCGGACGGCGTCTTCAGCGGCGCATCGGCGAACACGGTCGCCGCGATCGGTGCGCTGGCCGGCACCGCGGCGCGGCCGATGTCGCCGATCGTCACGCGTGCGTTGTGCGCGCGCACCGCCGACGCGATATCCGACGCGGTGAGGCCGTGCCCGGCCATCTTCACCGGGTCGGGCCAGATCCGCATCGCATATTCGGCGCCCCAGAACTGCACCCGGCCGACGCCGTCGACACGGCGCAGCGCCTGCACGACGTTCGCCGACGCATATTCGCCGAGCTGCACGTCGGTCATCCGCCCGTCGTCGGATGTCAGCGACACCACGAGCTGGATGTTGTCGGCGGCCTTCTCGACCTGGATGCCGTCGCGCCGCACCGGTTCCGGCAGCCGCGCATCGACCGTCTTCAACCGGTTCTGCACTTCGACGGCCGCGAGATCGGCGTTGACGCCCTGCTTGAACGTCAGGTACAGCGACGCCGCGCCGGCGCTGCTCGTCGCGGACGTATACATCAGCCCCGGCGCGCCGTTCATTTCGCGCTCGATCAGCGCGGTCACCGATTCCTCGACGACCTGCGCGGATGCGCCCGGGTACGTCGCATAGATGCTGACGACGGGCGGCGCGATGTCCGGGTACTGCGCAACGGGCAGCGAGCGGATCGCGAATGCGCCGCCCAGCATGATGAAGATTGCGATCACCCACGCGAAGACGGGGCGATCGATGAAGAAACGTGCCATGGTGGTGTGGTGTTAACCGGTCAGGTTTGACGGGCGGCTGCCTGCGAAGCGGCCGCTGCCGGCGCCGCTTTCGACGGCGGCACCTTCTCGACGGGCTTGACGGCCGTATCGGGCGCGAACTGCGCGGCATCGTCGACGATCACGCGCTCGCCGCCCGCGAGGCCGCGCGTGATGCGCCAGTCGCGGCCGCTCATCTGGTCGGCCGTGACCTCGACGTCCTTGACCTTGCCGTTCGTGCCGACCACGCGCACCGACGTGCGGTCGGCCGTGCGCAGCAGCGCATCGCGCGGCACGAGGATCGCCCGCTGGTCGACCGCCGTGTCGAGTGCGATCCGCACATACGCGCCCGGCAGCAGTTCGCGCTCCGGATTCGGGAACAGCGCGCGCATCGCGACGGTGTCGGTGGTCGGATCGACCGCGAGATCGCTGAACAGCAGCTTGCCCTTCAGCGGATACGCGGTGCCGTCGGCGCGCAGCAGCGTCACCGTGATGTCGTGCTGCGCGATGCCCGTCGCGCGCCCGCTCTTCACCGCCCGGCGCAACGCGTCGACGTCGGCGGCCGGCTGCGAGAAGTTCACGTAGATCGGGTCGAGCTGCTCGACGGTCGTGAGCGGCGTCGCCTGGTCCTGGCCGACGAGCGCGCCTTCGGTCACGAGCGCGCGCCGTGCGCGGCCCGCGATCGGCGCGGTGACCGTTGCATAGTCGAGCTGCAACTGCGCCCGTGCGAGTTCCGCCTTCGCGGACGCAACGTCGGCCTTCGCCTGCGTGTCGCCGGCAACGGCCTCGGTGTGGTCGCGCTCGCTCACCGCGCGATCGCGCACGAGATCGTCGTAACGGCGGCGCTTGTCGCTCGCCGCGAGCGCGGCGGCCTGCGCCTTCGCGAGCGCCCCCTGCGCGGCGTCGCGCGCGGCCTTCAGCGGCGCGGGATCGATGCGGAACAGCACCGCGCCCTGCTTCACTTCCTGGCCTTCCTCGTAGGTGCGTGCGGTCACGATGCCCGCGACCCGCGCACGCACTTCCGCCTGCCGGTATGCATCGAGCCGGCCCGGCAATTCGACGGTCATCGGCACGGCCGTCGGGCGCACCGTCACGACCGTCGCCTGTTTCGCGGCCTCCGGCGCGGTGTCCTTGTCGCCCTTTCCACATCCGGCCAGGCCGAGCACGGCCGCCAGCGCGAACGGCGCCAGCCGGTGGCGCAACAGGGAGCGATTGTTATTCATATGTGACCTCGGATCGTTCGCCGCCGATACAATGCGGCGGCTCAGGGTGGCCGATTATAATCAGTCACGATTGATTAAATACACGCCGCTTCAATCTGACCGGCACACTGTCTCAATAAAACGACAGCGAACTGTAAGGAATTTCAGGACATGGCCCGCAAGACCCGCGAAGAATCGCTCGCCATCAAGCACCGGATCCTCGACGCCGCCGAACTCGTGCTGCTCGAGAAAGGCGTCGCGCAAACCGCGATGGCGGATCTCGCCGAGGCCGCCGGGATGTCGCGCGGCGCCGTCTACGGCCACTACCGCAACAAGATGGAAGTGTGTCTCGCGATGTGCGACCGCGCGTTCGCGCGCACGTCGGAAGGCTTCGACGCGGGCGACGGGCTGCCGCCGCTCGCCACGCTGCGGCGCGCCGCCTCGCACTATCTGCAGGAATGCGGCGAACCGGGCCCGATGCAGCGCGTGCTCGTGATCCTCTATACGAAGTGCGAGCAGAGCGAGGAAAACGGCGCGCTGCAGCGGCGCCGCATGCTGCTCGAATTGCAGATGCTGCGGATCACGAAGGCGCTGCTGCGCCGCGCGATCGCGGCCGGTGAACTCACCGCCGATCTCGACGTGCATCTGGCCGCCGTCTATCTCGTGTCGCTGCTCGAAGGCGTGTTCGCGTCGATGATCTGGACCAACCGGCTGCGCGGCAACCTGTGGAACGACGCCGAGGCCATGCTCGACGCCGGCTTCGACACCGTGCGCACGTCCGATGCGTTGCGCAGCCGCACGCACAAATTGCCGGACTGACGAAATTTGTCGTAATAAATGCTGATTTAACCCGATTTACCGCACTGCGAAACGAATGAGCTGACCCTCTTTAAAATTTTTAACGTTGTGCGGAACACCGGTAGACTGGCCCTGTCATCTTTCTTTAGCGTCTTCGTGATAACCGGGTTCGACCCGGTATGCACGCCGCCGTTCGAAGCGGGCATCGCCCCGCGCGTTGGGTCGAACGGAAACGACACAGGCCCCTGGCGGGGCCTGTTTTGTTGCACGCCCGCCGCCCGCGCCCGTCGCTGCCCGACGGATGTGCCGCCGGCGGCCCCTGCCCACACCCCTTTGAACCGCTTTCCTGGATGTGGACACCTTGGTCAAGTCTGCCGCTACCCCTGATGCTTTCGCGCCCGGCCGCGCGCAGCGCGTCGTGCGCGCGCTCGTGCCGGCCGCCGTGCTCGGCGCCCTCGCCGCACTCGGCCTCGCCGCGCTGCCGGCCGTGTCGCAACTGCCGGGCGCCGTCGACTCGGGCACGGCCGCGCTGCCGCAGCGCGTGCTGTCCGACACGCCGTTTCCCACCGCGCAGCATTTCGTGACGAGCGAGCTCGCCCGCACGATCGGCGAGCGCAACGAGCACGTCGATCGCAACACCGATCGCAGCCTGCAGCCCGGCCTGTTCGCCCCGCTCAGCGCGCATCGCAACGACATGCTCGGCTATGCCAGCCTGTTCCAGCTTGCTCCGCCCGAACACCAGCAAGGGATGCGCGCGGGCGACATCGAGCTCACGCTGTCCGATACGCTGAACCGTCTCGACGTGCCGCCCGAAGTGCGCATCCAGCTCGGCGATCTCGTCAGCGGCAAGGTCGCGATGCGCGCGAGCGCGCAGCGCGGCGACTACTACCGCGTCGCGTTCGATACGAACGACGGCACGCCGCGCCTCACGGCGCTCGAACTGCGCGTCGCCGGCCGCACGTTCGGCGCGATCTGGTTCCGCGCGCCGGGCGCCGAACACGGCGCGTACTACGCGCTCGACGGCTCGCCGCTCGAAGCCGCGGCGTTCACGATGCCGGTCAAGTGGACGCGCATCAGTTCGTTCTTCGGCGAGCGCATCCATCCGCTGTCGCAGGCGATGGCGTTCCACACGGGCGTCGATCTCGCCGCGCCGAGCGGCACGCCGGTCGCTGTGGCGGCCGACGGCGTCGTGTCGTTCGTCGGAACCGATCCGGGCGGCTACGGCCGCTATGTGATCGTCGATCATGCGGACGGCTATTCGACGTACTACGCGCACCTTTCCGCATACGCTCGCGGGCTGAAGGTCGGCGAAACGGTGAAGCAGGGTCAGCGTATCGGCTCGGTCGGGATGACGGGCGCGGCCACCGGCCCGCACCTGCATTTCGAGGTGCGGGTCGCGAACGATCCGGTCGATCCGCTCGTCACGCTCGCGAACGCGCAGACGGGGCTGTCCGACATGCAGCTCACCGCATTCCGCCAGGAAGCCGCGCAATGGCGCTTCCGCCTCGCGTCGATCAACAAGACGCCGTTCGCGTTCGCGCAGAACGACGGGCCGCTGTGGGGCGATTTTGCGACTGGTCCGTCGACGTTGCGGGCGGTTTTCGATACGCACTACGCGGCGGAACGAAGCTGACGCGCTGAAGCGCCCGACCACCGCAGCAACATCACGCGCGTCGCCGGTCGAATAGCGGCGACGCAGCCCGCTGCGGAGGGTCGCGGACCATTCATCTTCATCACCGAGAACGCGCGCACGCATCGCACCGGGCTCGCGGGCCCACCGTTACCGCGCGGGTTCCGTGCACTCGGCCGTCGTCTGCGCCGCACGCCGCTCCCGCGCCCCCCGCGACAACAACCACCGCGCCGCGCCGTCGAGCGACGTACACAGCACCAGATAGATCACCGCGACGAACAGAAAGATCGGCGCCGGATACACCATCAGCCGGTTGTTCACCTGCGTCGCGACGAACGACAGCTCCGGCACGCCGACGATATACGCGAGCGACGTGTCCTTCACGAGCGCGACCCACTGGTTGACGAACGACGGCGTCATGATCCGGATCGCCTGCGGCAGCAGCACGTGGCGCACCGTCTGCCAGCGTGTGAGCCCGAGCGACAGCCCGGCCTGCCATTGCCCGTCGCCCGCCGCGACGATCCCCGCATGCACCGCATGCGCGAGATACGCGCCGCCGATCAGCGCGAGCGCGCACACGACCGTCGTGAGCCCCGGCACGTCCATGTGCAGCAGCACGGGCATCAGGAAGTAGGTCCAGAAAATCAGCATCAGCACGGGAATCGCGCGGAAGAAGCCGATGAACGCGAGCAGCAGCACGCGCGCAGGGCCGCGCGCGAGCGCCATGCCAACGCCGAGCGCGATGCCGAGCACGGCCGATGCCGCGGCCGACGCGATCGCGAGCAGCAGCGACAGCGCGGCACCGCCGAGCGGCCCTTCCGGGAACGCACCGACGAGCAGGTACGGCAGATTGGCGAGCAGCAGCGAGAAATCCATGGTCAGCGCCCCGCTCCCAGCCGGTCGCGCCATTGCGTCGCCGCATACGCGCCCGCTTCGATTACGGCCACCGCCGCGACGTACAGCAACGTCGCGACGCCAAACGCGGCGAACGTCTTGAACGTTTCGGTCTCGACCTGCCGCGACGCATACGACAGCTCGGCCACGCCGATCGCCATCGCGAGCGACGAATTCTTCACGAGATTCATGTACTGGCCGAACAGCGGCGGCAACGCGATGCGCACGGCCTGCGGCAGCACCACGTAGCGCAGCGACTGCATCGGCGTGAGGCCGAGCGCGGCGGCCGCATCGTGCTGTGCGCGCCGCACGCCGCGCAGGCCGGCTTCGCATTCCTCGGCGACGAACGCAGCCGTATACGCGCTCAACCCGACCCAGCCCGCGACGAATTCGAACGACGGCCACGCGAGCGCGAATGGGCCCACGCTCACCGCATGGCGTGCATTGAGCCATGCGATCCACGTGTCGGGCAGCAGCGACGCGACACCGAAATACCAGAACAGCAACTGCACGAGCAGCGGCGTGTTGCGGAACGTGACGACGTACGCGGCGGCCACCGCGCGCGGTGCCGTGCCGCGCGCATGCCGCATGACCGCGAGCAGCAGCCCGCCGGCGGTCGCGGCGACGGCCGACGCGGCCGCGAGACCGAGCGTCAGCAGGAAGCCCTGCCAGAGCCAGGACAGATATTTGGGAGCCAACCCGAGCATGCTGGGAAGCGCGCACGACGCGCGCGGTCGGATGAAAGCGAAAAGCGCCGCGCGGCCGGTGCTCCGGCCGATCGCGGCGCGCGAGCGGGAGCCGTCAGGTCTTGTCGCCGATCCGGAAGATGCGCGTGAGCGGCGTCTTCGTCGTCGGCCCGAACCATGCGTCGTAGATCTGCACGGCGCGGCCGTTCGCCTCGAGCCCCTTCAGCGTGTCGTTGACGAAGCCGAGCAGGCGCGTCTCGCCTTTCGGCACGCCGACGCCCATGTAGTCGTTCGAGATCGTGAACGCCGGAATCTCGTAGTTCTGCTTGTCCGGCACGTTCGCGAGCAGGCCGATCAGCTTCGGGCCGTCCTGCGTAATCGCCTGCACGTTGCCGGCGCGCAGCGCGGCGAACGCGAACGGCGTGTCGTCGTACGCGACGATCGTCGCCTTCGGGAATTTCTCGCGCAGCGTGATTTCGTTGGTCGTGCCCTTGTCGGCGCCGACGCGCAGCCCGTTCAGCTGGTCGGCCGATTTCAGCACGCCCTTCTTCGCGAGAAACTGCTGGCCCGACGAGAAATACGGGATGCTGAAGTCGACCTGCTTCGCGCGCTCGTCGGTGATCGTGAAGTTCGCGAGCACGAGGTCGACCTTGCCGGACGTCAGGAACGGAATGCGGTTCGCGGGGTTGGTCGGCTGGAGCTGCAGCTTCACGCCGAGCTTGTCGGCGAGCGCTTTCGCATAGTCGACGTCGAGGCCGACGATGTGATTGCTTTTGCCGTCGACATAGCCGAACGGCGGGTTGCTGTCGAACGTCGCGACGCGCAGCACGCCGGCCTTCTTGATATCGTCGAGACGGTCCGCATGCGCGACGGTGCCTGCGGTAATGAGCGCAGCCCCGACGAGCCACGTAGCGAGAGTGTGGAATTTCATGAGCACGACCTGATTTGTTATGAAGGCCGCCGCGGATCGCGCGGCGGCCCGGTTCGAAGAACATCGCGACGGAGTGTGTCGTCGCGAAGCCGCTAACGTATCAGCGCGTGCGGTGAATCCGAACCAACAAATGGTGCTTTGCTCAGCGGGTTTCGTCATGAGCCACGCGGGCCGCCGGCACGGACACGCAGCAACCAGCATAGGCGAGCCGCCGCACCCCACCAACCCCGCCGGGGCCGACGTGAGACGCAACGCGCACAAAAAAAGACGCCCGCTGCACGCAGCGGGCGCGAATCCCAGTCAAGGAGGTGTTACACAAACTACGCCCTCAGGGTGCGGAAATCTCGCGTGATGGACAACGAATCGATTTCGATATCGATATGACGGGACACGCATTCGTGGAATCTTCCCGCGTCGAGCCGTGAATGCCGCAGCCCGACGCGAGGCCGGGGAACGCAGCGGCCCGGCTCGACGATCATCGCGAAACGTGCAGGCCGCGAAGCCGCCAGCGCATCGGCGCGCGTCGCGAATCCGAACCGGCAACAGATGCTTTGTGCCACACGTAACGCGATGAAAAAGCCACTGCACGCATCTTCTCCGCATGCGCGCAGTGCCGGGGCCGTTACGGAAACGTGAACGTAAACTCCGCGGCGCCGCCCGCGTAGCCGGCCCTGAGTTCGCTGTCGGTGCCGGTCCGGATGTACTGCGCGCTCAACGGCATCACGGCGGTGTCGCCGACGCGCTTCATCGGATACTGCTTCGCGCTGTCCGGTTCATCGTAGCTGATCCGCTCGCCAGTCAGGCCGTTCGTCATCACGATGTTGAAGCCGCGGGCGGTCGCCTGCCCTTCGGGCGCGCTGAGCTGCAGCAGCGTCTTGTCCGCATTCGGCTGGACGGCCTTGTCGCGGAAGCTGATCGTCGGTTTCGCCGCCGCCGCGCACCGGCTGAGCGTGATGTTGAAATCGACCGGCTGCGACGTTGCATGCAGGCTCGGGAACTGACCGAGCGACGCTCTGCCGAGATTGACCGGAACGATCATGTTCGACTCGACTTCGCATTGCTTCGGTATCGGAATGCCCCCGCCGCCACCGATCGTCAGGTTGCCGACACCGGTATAGCTAATCGACTGCCTGCACATGTTCGATGGAAGCGGTGGGGTCAAGATCACGTCGCTGCCGAGCGACGCGGCGTTTTCCGGCAACGTATACGCGTACAACGTGATGCGCGGTGTCCCGAGCAGGTCGTTCACGACGATCTCGCCCTCCGGCAACGAGGTCGCCGCCTTGGTCAGCATGAGGTGCTGCTCGAAATAGACCATGATCGTATTGCCGACGGACGTCCCGCCCCCCTCCACGCGGACGATCGCCGACTTCGCAACCGCGGTCGGATAGACACTCTGCACCAGCTTGCGCGATTCGCCGTCGCTGTCGACACCCGACCAGCGCAACGCGATGCCGTCCACGTTCGTCCGCGCGAGGCCGTCGGTAACGACCGTCCCCACCTCCCAGTGCCCGGCACTCACCAGCTCGTACGCGTAGGGCCCTTGAGGCCCGTACCTGTACGATACCGTGAGCGACACCATGCGCTGATAGAGCACGGCGCCGACCGGTGTGCTGTTCGTCAGGCGCGTGATCTGCCTCCAGCTCGTCGCCTGGACGTTGCCGAACGTGCAATCGACGGCCGTCGTCCCCGCCGTTGCCGCATTGACATGGCATGCGCACGCCGCGCACACGGCGGCCCTGAACAAGCGCGCGGGCGTGCGCCCCCATCGACATACGCGCCGCAGTATCGTTGTCATGCTGTCTCCCGTTGAAGCGGCGACGGGCGTCGCATCGCCCGTCGCCGAATGCCTTACTGCTCGATCACACCGAGGTTGACGCCCGCGATCTTTTGCTGCGCGGCGGCACCGACCGCATGGCTCCACCGGAACGTGCCGCGATTGACGCCGACGAGGCCACCGTAGACCTGCTGCCACGACGAATAGGCGCTGTTGTTGACGCGACCGCTTGCCGCCGAGCTCTCGACCAGCCCCGCGTTCAGCCCGACCAGGCCACCGAGCGTTGCCTGGCAGCCGCCGCTGACCGTGCCCGACGCCGACGAGCCGAAGATCTCGCCGAGGTTGTCACCGACGAGTCCGCCGACGACGCCCGACGTGCTGCCCTGAACGTTGCCGGTCGCCGATGCGACGGCGAGCGTGCCCGACGTTGCGTTGGTACCGGCAAAGCCGCCCACCGACGCATACATGCCGGCGGATACATCGCCGCTTGCATCGTTGTCGGCCAGTACGCTCTCGTTGTAGCCGGCGAAGCCGCCCGTCTTGCTGTAGTTGCCGCCGGTCGTCTTGCCACGCGCGACCGAATGCGCGATCGTCCCGTTGAGATGACTGCCGACGAAACCGCCGACGGTGCCCTGCCCGCCGGATACCGTGCCGTGTGCCTGTGCGTCGTCAATCAGCGCATCGCGGCCCTGGTTGATGCCGACAAAGCCGCCCGTTGCGCCGGACGACGCGCTGGTGACCGCGCCCAGCGCCTTGCTCCCGGTCACGGACCCCAGGTTCATCCCGACGAACCCGCCGATCGCCTGAGCGGACCTGCCGTCGACCACGCCGCTTGCAAGCGCCCCCCAGATCGTGCCGGCGTTGTAGCCGACAAACCCGCCCGCCGTACCGGCCGTGCCGCCCGTCGTGCGTCCGGAAGCCGTGCCCTGCACGATCCCGCCGGCCAGGTTCGCGCCGACCAGACCGCCAACGTTGACGCCGGACAGACCGGCGGCGGACGTCGAGCCGAGGCTCGTGCCATTGCGGATCGTGCCCCCGCGGTTCACGCCGACGAGGCCGCCCAGCGACGCTGCGTTCGGTGCGCCACCCGATACTGTGGCGTTCGCCATGCTGTCGGATATCGTCGTGTCCTCCGCGCGTCCGGCCGGTGCCGCCTGCTCGCCGACGAGACCACCCGCGGCGTAAGTCATGCCGTTGCCTTCCACCCTGCCGGTAAACGACGATTGCGCCACGCTGCCGCGGTTGATGCCGACGAGACCGCCGAGCACGTTGCTGCGGCTCGCACCGGCTCGCACCAGCGTGTTGTCCGACACGACGACGTTCGCGATCTCGCCGCGATTCTCGCCAGCCACCGCACCGATCGAGACCGGTCCCGGGCCTGCGGCCGCACCGACGCTCGACGATTTCAGCACGAGGTTCGCGATGCGCCCCGTATTGAGGCCGAACAGGCCCGCATAGGGGCTGCCGCTCGTAATCGACAGCCTGCTGACCGAATGACCGAGCCCGTCGAACACACCGGAGAACGGCGTGTCGGCGCCGATCGTCTGGAACGTGGTGTTGTAATAGCCGCCGGCGATGTCGTTGCCGAGCACGTACAGGCCGCCCAGGTTCGCGTTGATCGCCTGCAACTGCGCGAGGGTCTGGATCACCGTATGGAGAAACCCGTTCGACTCGAACCCTGCGCCCGCACCGGACAGCGTGACGGATGCGCTGTTGCCGAGCGAATACGTGCCAACGTAGTCGAGCTTGAAACGGGCGTTCGCGCCGGTCAGCGCGACCGGCGCGTTGATCTGCGCGCCTTGTGCCGCGTCGATGGCCACCCCGGCGTTCGCGCCCGTTGCACGTAGCGCGCCGTTCACCGCGACGTCGCCCTGCCGGCTCGTCAGCATCAGCTGATTGCCCGTTGCCCAGTTCACCGGGCCGTCGACCGACAGCTTGCCCTGCTCGGCGACGAGTTCGATATCCGTCATCCCCAGGTTGCGCGACAGCGTATCGGCGACGATCGTCCCCTGCCGGCTCGCACCCGGCGTGACCGACAGGTCGGACGACGCAATGCGCCACACGCCGTTGCGTCCGTTGGTGGCACGGGTATCGACCGTCGTGCCGAGCGCAACCTTCACGTCCGCACCGCGCGTGTCGATCGTGCCGCCGTTGCCGGGGGTCGTCGCGCTGGCGTTCAGCGTGCCGGCGACGTTGACCGTCCCTGCGTCATGACCGTCCAGCGAGATCCGCCCGGCGGAATTCCTGAGCGTGCGCGCCTCGATGGCGCCCTGGTTGTTCACCACCGTCTGCAACAGCGCATTGGCGGTGCGCGCGCTCATCAGCACCTGACCGCCATCGGCCTTGAGCAGACGCTCGTTGCTGGCCAGCGCGTCGACCGCACGCTCGTCGACCTGCACGTTGAGCAGCTTGCTGCCGTCGAAGTTCAGCGTGATGGCATCGCCCGCGGCGAGCGCCACGGTGCCCATCTGGGCCTGGACGACGCCACGGTTCACGACCTGCGCGCCGAGCAACGCAATCGCGCCGCCTTCGGCCGCGACGAGGCTGCCGCTGTTCTGTATGTTGCCGATCGACGAGCCGGAGAACCGATAATTCCCGGCGGCGAAATCGGCATTCTTGATGTCGAGCGTCGAGGCCACGAGGCCGCCGACGTTGACCTGCGCACCGTTGCCGAACAGGATCCCGTTCGGGTTGACGAGAAACACGCGGCCGTTCGCGTCGATGCTGCCGTGAATCGCACTGCCTTGCTGCCCCACGACCCGGTTCAGCGCGATCGACGACGCGGACGGCTGGTTGAACTTGACGCGCTGCCCCGCATCGACGTTGAACGACGACCATTCGGTCAGCAGCTTGTCGCTGTGCTGGTTGATCGACATCTGCCGGCCGTTGTCGTAACGCAGGATGTCGGCACTCCCGGACACGACGTTCTCGCCGACCGGCAACGCATGCGCGGCGCTCATCGCACCGCCGGCGACGCATGCGACGGCCAGCATCCTCCTGGTGCGCGTCGATGCCTTGCCTCGGCGACGCGCGCGTTCACCCGCAACCTGCCACACTCCCTGCCCGCTGTTCCACACCAGAGCGTAGGTTTTGTTCATTGTCGATTTGCCTCGTAATGATTGAATCCCTGCCGATATCCCCGGCAGGACGGGTATTGCACGGTTTGCCGGGGTACCGGCGATCAATGCGCATCGAGCCGCCCCCGGTGCTCGCGCGACTGGCCGCCGTCGTCGACCGCGTCAAAGAGGATGTCGTCCACCGGCGGGCCGGACCGCGCATCGAGCGGAATCTCGGTGCGACCGAACGGCTCGACGTCGACCGCGCCGCCGGCCAGCACGATGGGCCGCCCTTGCACGACGACCCGCGTCAGCGTCACGTAGTACGGCGTCGGGTTGACCGACACGAGGACGGAATGCGCCCGCGCGTCCGCCACCGTCCACCTCAGGCGATCCGGTGCGTCGCGCGGATCGCCGTCGATGCCGCGCGGCCGGTACAGCAGCTTCATGCGCAACCGGTACGCAATGCGCAGCATGTTGTCGGCCTGCCCGGCAGGCGGAACTTCGAGCAGGTTGATCCAGAAGCGGGATTCCCGATCCGTTGCCAGTTCGTCGCCCATCGCGCGCACGCGTACCGCCAGCGCCTGCTGCGGGTCGAGCCGCGCAAGCGGCGGCGCGACGACGAAGGGCACGCGAAGCCCGCCCGGATCGGCGTTCGCGTTGCCGTCGTCGAGCCAGATCTGAACGAGGATCGGCGTGCTGCCGAGATTGCGGGCGGCGATCGTCTGCGCACGCGCACCGCCGGAATAAATGAAGCGCGTGCCGACGACCGACAGCGCTGCCGATGCGGGGAGGGAAACGATGGCCGGCACGGACGCCGCGGCAGCAAGCAACGCCGCCCGGACCGCGCCGCGCAAAATGTGCGCGTTGCGCGGCATGAGCGGCCACCGGGTCGCGAGCGACACGAAACGGGAGAGAACGACGCGCATCGAACTACGGCCTCCCGGCCCGCGGTGGCAGTGACGCGGGCGAACGGCACACACGCGTGAGCGTCACATAGCCCGTGCCCGCGCGTTGCTCCGCCGGCACCGAATAGTCGATCGCGCACTGCTGATCCTGTCGCTGGCCCCACTCGACCCGGATTCGGCCGTCATGCTCGCCGCTGCGCACGAACAGGCGACTGCCCTGGCCGACTGCCCCGAGCGGTGCACCCGTCCGTGCATCGAGCGCGCGCGCGGCGAACGGCAACGGACGGCCGTCCTCGGTTGTCGCGTCGATCAGCAGCGCGCGCGCCTTCACCGTATCGTATGAAAGCATCACGACCGCGCCGGCGCGGGGCGCAACGCTGCGCGAGACCGTCGTCATCTCGACGTCGTCCGCCACGTCTTTCGGATCGATGTCGATCCGGTTCAGCTGATAAGGGACGAGACTCGGGACGATCGCGTAGCCGAACCGGTTGACCCTGGCATCCGAATTGCCGACCGACGCGCCTTGCGCATCCGGCGCGCGCACGACACCGACCGTCTCGCCCAGCGTCGGCCCGGGCGTCACGCCGCCCGGGTGCACGACCAGCCCGCCCGACGCACTGAGCGACGCCTGCTGGTAGCCGCTGCCCATCCCGAAGTTGCCCGCGAGCGACGCCGTCGGCATCCGGTAGCCGACACCGACACTGCCCGACGACGCACGGTTGCTGCCGTCGTAGGTCGCCGACAGCGAGTACGAGCCGTCGCCCTGTTCGCCGAAGCGCCCGGACACGCCTGCCATTGCACTCGTGCCCGCGCTGCTGTCGTGCGTGACGAGTGTGTTGAACGTCGGTGCGCGACGCGCATTCCGGTCGAGCGGAATCGACACGCTCACACTCGCGAGCGTGTTGCCTTCCGGACGCCCGAACGACGACATGCCGGCCGACATGTTGCGCACCCGCTGGACCGACGCGCTCAGCGTCACGTCACGCCACTGTTTGCTGTAGCCGAGCGTGAAGCTGAGCGTCTGGCCGCGTCCCGCCCAATAACTGAGCGACGAGCCGTTCAGATAGACATTGCCGGCCTGCCCGATCTGCTGGCTGATGTTGAGATCGACGCGATTGCGCAACCGGGGAAACGAGTCGGCCGACAGCCCCTGGGCCGTCCTGCCGGCCAGTTGCAGCGCATCGCTCAGGCCGAGATAGCCTTTCGTCGAATAGCGATACGCGAGCAGCGAGAAGTTCGTGCCGCTGTTCGGCAAATTCTTGCTGTACGACACGCGGATGCTGGACCCGTTCATCCGCTCGGCGCCGGCCGGCTGCGTGCGCGCAACCGTGACGTCGGCCGCGATGCCGCCGATCGGCGTATTGAACGCGATGCCCATC
Source organism: Burkholderia sp. LK4 (assembly GCF_001043615.1). Taxonomy (NCBI): domain Bacteria; kingdom Pseudomonadati; phylum Pseudomonadota; class Betaproteobacteria; order Burkholderiales; family Burkholderiaceae; genus Burkholderia; species Burkholderia sp. LK4. The sequence continues at coordinate 147,338 of NZ_LDUL01000033.1, read as the reverse complement.
AGCGCCGACTGGTAGCGCCCGGTGAACGCGCCGCCGCCGTATGCCGTCACCAGGTTGTTGATCCCCCGCTGCACGGTGAACTGGCCGACATACTGCGCACCGCCGCCGTTACCTGAACCGAAATCGATCGCGCGACCCGCCATCGCGCTGAAGCGCGTGCTCCCCGGCCGCAGCAACTGGACCGTCGTCGCGAACGGCACGATGAAGCTGTGCGCATCGCCGTTCGCTTCGGTCACCGTCACGTTCAGGTCGCCGCCGTAACTCATCGCCTGCAGGTCGTCGATCTCGAACGGGCCCGGTGCAACCGTCGTCTCATGCACGAGATAGCCGCGCTGACGGATCGTCACGCGCGCGTTGGACTGGGCAACGCCGCGCACGACGGGCGCGTAGTAGCGCAGCGTATCGGGCAGCATCCGGTCGTCGCTCGAGATCTGGACGCCGCGAAACGATACGGCGTCGAACAGATCGCCGCTCGTCGAGCTTTCCCCGACGAGCAACTGGGCCCGCCATGCAGGCAGATCCGTCTGCGCGTAGACGTTGCCGCGCTGGTAGCGCACGACACCGCGCTGCGACCAGGTGAAATTGCCCGTATGGCGAATCCGGAACGGCCCGGCGTTCGCCCCCATCGTCAGCCCCGTATAGAGCTGCGCGAACTCGTAGCCGCTGGCGCGCGTCGTAAACGCCATCGCGTTGTAGTTCACGAGTGCGGCCGGCACGCCGTTCGTCCAGGTCGACGGGTCGACGTAAGTGCTCCGGTTCGCGAGCCGCATGTAGAACTGCGGGACGACCAGATACAGCTTCTGTTCGTCCTGATCGAACGACAGCTCGGCCCCCGGAACATGGCGGGAGACCGGCTCGCAAAGCAGCCCGTCGGGCATCGGTTCGGGCGGTGCATCGCGATCCTGGCCGCGCTCGCTGCGCGCCAGATCGACGCCCGCGCGCTGCAGCATCGCACGGTCGTAGCACGGCCGCACGCGGCCGTCGCCGGCGCGCCGGAACGAGATCTCTTCCACGCCGCGCCATTGCCCGTTGACGACGAAATCCACGCGCCGCTGCCCTTCCGTCAGCACGTTCGGACGCTCGTAGGGCGTCGTGTCGATCGGTGTGGCCCCGGCTCCGTGCATCAGCATCGATTCGTCGAAGCGGACCGTGTCGCCAGCCTGCGATACCGGCTCCGCCGTAACCGGCGTGTCGCGGCCGGTGCCGTCGTGCGCCGGCGTCGCGATTTCCGCGGCCGCGCGCTCCACGAGCAGCCCCGCGCTTGCGACGGCGACCGCCACCGGCGTCAGTGCCGATGCGATCGCCTGCCGACGCGATCGCGGTCGGCAGCGCGGCGCCGGTACCGGGCCGCGCAAGGTAGGAATAGCCGAAAAGCTCTGCATGAGGAATTTCGTTTTTTCGCATACCGAATCAACTGGTCGTTGTATCGACCCGTGAAACGGCATGTTGAATCGTGCCTCGATACGGTGTGGACGGACGCCCTGCTCAGTTCTCCAGTTTTTTCGTTATCGTGGTGCGGCCGCCGTAGTCGTCGATGACCATGTACCGCACGGTTGCCGGCTTGCGCGTGGATGCCGCAACACCCGGCAGAACGAACTGCGCGCGGTCGAACGGCGCGACCATTCCGCCGCCTGCCGATACGAACGTGCCACCCGCATCGCTCTCCACCTTGCCGAACGAAACGTAATACGGCGTGGGGTTGGCAACCTCGAGCACGACCCTGCGGCCGCCCGCGCCAGGCGCTGCCGCGACCGTTTTCCAGACCAGTTGATCGGGTGCGGCATCCACGCCATCGGCGAGCGCCGTCGGTCGAAAGAAGAGTTTGATGCGCGTCCGGAATCCGAACCGCAGCTGGTTACCGGCATCCTTCTGGCCGGCCGGCACTTCGAGTACGTTCAGCCAGTAAATCGATTCGCGGTCGCCGGGCAGCGATGCCGGCGTATGCGTGATGCGCAGCACGGCACTGCGACCGGGCTCGACGCGCTTCAGTGACGGAGCGACGATGAAAGGCACCTGCAATTGCTCGGGCGGCACGTCGACACGGCCATCGTCGACCCAGCTCTGCGCAAGCACCGGCTGCTCCGACGTGTTTTCGACGCGCACCGTCACGTCGCGCTCGCGTTCCGGGAAAACCACACGCGTGCCGTTCAATACAAGCGCTGCCTGCGCCGGCACGGCGCAGGCAGCCCATGCCACGACGCAACACGTCACCACATAATTAATAGTACGAAATGACAAGATCATGGCACGGAACATGGACAACAACGATCAGTAGTAAGCGAGCGTGTAGCGGATGAACGAATTGCCCGAGCCGGTCTTGATGGCGGCCTGATCGACCGTCGACACGTAGGCGGCCGAATAGGTCAGCGTCGCCGTATTGTCCTTCACGGTTGCGACCTGCGCATCCGCCAGGTTTTGCGGCTTGCCGAGCCAGATCTTGCCGGCCTTGCCGTTGCCGGCGTCGCTGACCTGAATCTCCACGCCTTCGGCCGGTTTCGTCCCGACGAGCTTCAGGTTGCCGGTGGCCGGATTGACGTTGACCGATGCCGGGTCGAAATCGATCACGACCTTGGTATCGTCGGTACAACCCGCGTTGCCGCCGATATTCAGCGCAAACGGTACCGGCGTGGACGTCGAGCCGGCCGTGGCGAACGTGCTGGGGTTGATATGGTCGCCCAGCGACACTTCGCGGATATTGTCTACGCCAGGCGCCTGGCCGTTGATGTTGCACGTCACGTCCGAGATGCTTCCCTCGAACTTGATCGTCCCGTCGTATGCATGGGCAACCGTCGGAACCAGGACTGCGCTTGCGATACCGGCCGCAACCCAGCACCGAAGAAGTTTCATCTTCATTTCCACTTTCCTATGAGATTGATTGGCTTGTGGCATACCGGCCGACATGCGCAATGCCACTTGCTTCAATGGCATGACGCGAAATGGCGGCCGCGCCGTCATTCCCGGTGAAACGGAATGTTCCGCTCCCCTTCGAATATTGACGACCCCGCAATTCTATTTATCCGAACTGGAAATTAATATCGTACAAGTAAGAAATTGATGGAGCAGAAAGCATTCGCGAAGCGCCGGATTCGGGCAGTTTATTGGCACATCCGCGATCGAAGCGGTTTTCCGGGAAACAAGACCATGCCGGAACGTCTGCGCCACCTGCCCGGCAGCGCGTCCAGTGAATATCTCAAGCATGGATAAAAACCCCTGTCAATCCACTCCATGACATAGGCTTTCTGGCCAGCGTAAAAGTCCTAATTCAATACCTGAAATCAGGACAAAACCCAATCCAACTACCGGAATTTGTGATTGGAATAGAAAGCGGCGCTATCCGCAAAAAGGCAATGCGCCGGTGTCCGACGTTTTAGTTTTGAGTAGTGCGGCACGTCGGGACAACGCGCGGCGTTCATTCCCGGAAATCCGGATGGCCGAGAACGGCAGGCAACGCATTATCGTGGTGCAGGCCGGCACACGCGTGTGCCGGTCGGGCGAGAGCGAGCGCGCGCGAACGCCGCGCGCATCGGCGGCCGTGGAGGAACCGATCGTGGCGCCGTGGCCGGCGGCACGCGAAAAAAGACGCCCGCTGCACGCAGCGGGCGCGAATCCCAGTCAAGGAGGTGTCACACGAACTACGGGTTCAGATTACGGAAATCCCGCGTGATGGACAACGAATCGATTTCCATATCGATATGACGGGACACGCTCACGCCGGCACTTCCCGCGTCGAGCAATGGATGCCGCCGCCGCCCGACGCGATGCCGAGGATGTCGACCTGCACGATCGCCCGGTTCCCCGCATACGGGCGGACGGCCGCGACCGCGGCTGCATCGGCCGCCGCGTCGTTGAACTTCGGCATCACGAGCGCCCCGTTGCACGTGTAGAAATTGATGTAGCCGGCCGCGAAGTGCGACATCTGCCGGTCGTTCAGCGTGGTCCCGGCGGACGTGCCGAAAATTGTCGGCGGCACCAGCTCGACGATCTTCAACGGCCGGCCGTTCGCATCGGTCTGGCCCGCAAGGCGCTGCCGGTTCGCATCCGTCAACGCGCGCTCGCCGGTCGAGTTCGACGCGTCGTAACAGCACGCGACCACGCCGGGCGCGAGAAAGCGCGCGTAGAAATCGACGTGCCCGTTCGTGATGTCGGTCTCGCCGGCCGGCGTTGCCGCGCCGCCGGCACCGCCCACGCCGCTGCCGCGCGGATAGGTTGCCGTGCCCGGCAGCCAGATGATCTTCCGCACACCGAGCGTGCGCTGCAGTTCGGCCAGGACGGTATCCCGGGCCGTCGGCAGCAGCGTCGCATTGGCGATCGCACCGTTCGGGATATCGAACAATTGCGGATTCCGGTTCACGTGCAGCACGGCCGACTCGGTGAGGATCGCCGTCGCGTCGCCGTCGAACTCGATCGCGCCGCCCTCGAGCGTCAACGTGCTGCGGATCAGGTTCGCGCCTTTCGTCTGCGCCATCCAGCCCGCCACCGCACTGTCACGATCGAACGGCTGGAAGAACTTGCCCGCCTTCGACCGGTTGCTCGCAGCCGCGACCGCCGGCGGGACCATCGTGCCCGGACTCATGCCGGCGCCGTCGGTGTTCGCATTGCCCCAGCCGTTGAAATTGAAGCTGATCGCATTCAGTGCATTGCCGTTCGCGGTGTCCCTGACGAACAGGCACCCCGTGTCGCGCACCCAGAAATCGTTGAAGCCGTCGGCGAGCGGCACGAGGTTGATCCCGCCCGCACCCACGGCGCGTGCCGCATAGCGCGCATGCAGATCGGGGTTCGCCACGCTCGCGGTCGCGAGCAGCGCGCGGGCCGCGTCGAGATCGGCCGGCTGCACCAGCATGTTGACCGGTTCGGTTGTGCCGATCGCCTTCGCGACATCCATCAGGTCGGCCCGCACCCGGTCGATCCCGGCATCCGTGCTCTGCGACGTGACCGGCATCCAGATGCCTTCCGTGCCGGACGCAAACGCCATGTAGGTCGACGCGTGCGGGGCATCTTCGGCCGGCAGCCGGTACACGGCCTGCCGCGCCGACGGCGTCGTGCTCGGCGTGGACGCCGTGCCGGAGGCTCCGTCGTCGCCGCCGCCGCATGCGGCCAGGCTGCCCAGCAGCGGCAAGCCGAGAAAGGCGGCCGAATATCGGATGAAGCCGCGCCGGCCGGTATCCGGCGTGTGCCGCGCACGCCTGGCGGCGTTCTCGTGAGTACGTTGTTTCGTCATGTTGCAACTCCATTGCGCGGTCGGCGCGCACGCGTGCGCACCGGCTTCCGTCTCGCAAGACGGATTCCGCATTGTTTTCAGTAGTCCGGAACGAATCGTTGCCCGAAACGGTCGTTCGGGCCGGTCACGCAAACCAGCCCATGACCGCGCTCAGGCCGGCTGCTGCTGCGTGGTGCAGTGAATGCCGCCGCCGCCTGCGGCGATGCCGTCGATGTTCAGCTGGATGATCTCGCGCCCCGGAAACAGGTCGACGAGCGTGTCGCGCGTGTTGCGGTCGGCGCGGCTGTCGCCGAACTCCGGCGCGATCACCGCGCGATTGCACACGTAGAAGTTGATATAGCCGGCCGCGAATTCCGCGTTCTCGTATTGGTGCCGAACGGTCTTCGGGCCCGGCAGCACGACGACCTTCAACGGGCGGCCCTTCGCATCGGTGGATTTCCGCAGGATCTCCAGATGCTGCCGCGTCACCGCGTGGTCGTACGAGGACGGGTCCGTGTCGAGCCCGGCCACCACGACGCCCGGGCTCGTGAAGCGCGCGTAAAAGTCGGTATGCCCGTCGGTAATGTCCTTGCCTGCGATGCCCGGCAACCAGATGATCTTCTTCAGCCCGAGCAGCCGGCTCAGCTCCGCCTCGCACTGCGCCTGGCCGACGCCCGGATTGCGGTTCGGATTGAGCACGCAGCTGCGCGTGATGATCGCCGTCCCCTCGCCGTCCACCTCGATGCCGCCGCCTTCGAGCACGAGCCGCGTGTCGAGCAGCCGCGCGCCGGCGCGCTCCGCCACGAACGGCGCGACTTCCGCGTCCTGGTCGTGCTCCTGCTTGTTGCCCCAGCCGTTGAAATTGAAGCTCACGCCGCCGAGCTGGCCCGACGCGTTCTTCACGAACACGGGCCCCGTGTCGCGCATCCACAGATCGTCGACCGGTTGCTGCACGAGCTCGACCGAAGCGCCGCACAGCCGTGACGCGATCGCATAATCCTGCTCGCGCACCAGCATCTTGAGCGGCTCGTGCGCGGCGATCGCCTTCGCGATCGCGGCCAGGTTCGCGCGCGCGACGGGCAACAGCCGTGCGCCCCAGATGTCCTCGCTCGGACCGAACGCCATCCATGTCGCCGTGTGCGGCGCGCCTTCATCCGGCATGTGCCAGGTTACGCCCTGCTGCGCATGCGCAGTGCGGCCGAGCAACCCGCCCAGCGTGCTGGCGGCCAGCGCCGCCCCCGATACGGACAGGCCGCGTTTCAACAGTTGACGTCTCGTTGTCATGGCATTCCTCTTTCGCTTGCCGGTTGCTTCGATTGCTTAGGTTGCTTACGTTGTTTCAGTGGCTTCGTGACGCACGCTCACGGTCGAGCCGTCTTGAAGCCGAGCCAGGCCCGGCCTTCGAGACGCATCGCGGCCGGCGATTCGGCGATCGGCGTGAACAGCGTACGCCGCGTCGACTCGTCCGGATAGATGCCCGGATCGCGCACCAGCGCCGGATCCATCAGCTTCAGCGCGCCCTGGTTCGCATTCGCGTAGCGCGTCGAATTCGAGATCTTCGCGATCACGTCCGGACGCAGGATGTAGTTGATGAACGCATGCGCGTTATCCGGATGTTTCGCGGAGGCCGGAATGACCATCGCGTCGAACCACATCAGGGTGCCGATCCGCGGAATGTCGTACACGACGTCGCGCTTCGGATCGCGCGCCTTCGCCTTCTGCGCGGCCAGGTTGATCGCGCCGGAAAAACCGACCGTCACGCACAGCTCGCCGTCGATCAGCTCGTTGGCGTCGGACGAACCCACGAACTCGCGGATGAATGGCCGGATCTTCATCAGCATCGCCTGCGCGGCCGCGTAGTCCTGCGCGGACGGATGCATCGGATCGCGGCCGACATAGCGCAGCGCCAGCGGCAGCACGGTGCTCGCGGAGTCCTGCAGGCCCAGGCCGCACTTCGCGGCGACGCGCGACGCGATCTCCGGCTTGAACAGCAGGTCGAGGCTGTCGGCCGGCATGTCCTTGCCGAGGATCGCGCGCACCTTCGCGCGGTCGTAGCCGACGCCCACGGTACCCCACATGTACGGCACGCCGTACCGGTTGCCGGGATCGGACTGCGCCATCTGCTTCAGCAGCGACGGATCGAGATACTTCAGGTTCGGCAGCCGGTTCCTGTCGAGCTTGCGAAACACACCCGCCTGGATCTGCCGGGCCATGAAGTCGTTGGTCGGCCACACGAGGTCGTAACCGCTGTTGCCCGTCAGCAGCTTCGACTGCAGCGTCTCGTCGCTGTCGTACGCGTCGTAGCGCACCTTGATGCCGGTTTCCTTCTCGAAGCCGGCCAGCGTATCCGGCGCGAAGTAATTGCTCCAGTTATAGAGGTTCAGCACTTTCTCTTCGTCGGCGCGCGCCGTTCCCGCCAGCACGCACAGCGCGAGGCCCGGCGCCGCGACACACAACCATCCTTGCCGTCTCATCGCGCCTCCCTCATCGATAGCAGGACGATACGCCGTCGCTGGTCAGCAACGTACGGTACATCTCCGGGCGGCGATCGCGGAAGAAGCCCCACGACTGCCGGTCGGCGCGGATCGCGTCGAGATCGAACGTGTGCACGAGCACCGCCTCGTCGGTGCGGTTCGCCTCGGCCAGCTTCTCGCCGGTGTGATCCGCGATGAAGCTCGACCCGTAGAACACGCCGGTGAGGCCCTGCTGCTGCGGATTGCCGTTGCCGAAGCCGGCTTCGCGGCCAATCCGGTTGGCCGCCACCACCGGCACCATGTTGGCGGCCGCGTGGCCCTGCATCGTGCGCTGCCAGTGCCCGGACGAATCGAACGCACTGCTGAACGGCTCCGAGCCGATGATGGTCGGAAAGCACAGGATCTCGGCGCCCATCAGCGCGAGGCAACGCGCCGTCTCCGGATACCACTGGTCCCAGCAGATGCCGATGCCGATCCGGCCGAAGCGGGTATCCCACACCTTGAAGCCGGAATCGCCCGGTGTGAAATAGAACTTCTCCGTATAGCCCGGCCCGTCCGGGATATGCGTCTTGCGATAGACGCCGAGCACGCGTCCGTCCGCGTCCGCCACGGCGATCGAGTTGTACGCGGCATTGCCCGCGCGCTCGAAGAAGCCGATCGGCAGCACGACGCCGAGTTCGCCGGCCAGCGCCGCGAACCGGGCGATCTGCGCGTTGCCTTCGAACGGCTGCGCGAGTTCGAGATGGCGCACGTTCTGGTCGAGGCAGAAGTACGGCATCGCGAACAGCTCCGGGCACAGCACGAGATTCGCGCCCTGCGCGGCGGCCGCGCGGATCAGGCGCTCCGCGGTGGCCATGTTGTCTTCGAGATTCCAGCTGCCCGACGCCATCTGGACGGCGGCGACGGTGATGTGTTTGGACGGCATTGCGATTGCTCCTCGATGGAACCGGAAACCGCTGACGGGACGTCGCTCAGTGCACGACGGACGGCTGCTGCTGCGTCGAACAGTGGATGCTGCCGCCGCCGATCGACAGCGTCGGGATCGGCAGCATCTGCACCTTGCGCGTCGGGAACGCCCGGCTGAATGCGTCGCGTGCGGCCTCGTCCTGCTCGACGCCGAATGCGGTCACGATCACCGCGCCGTTCACCAGAATGTAGTTCGCGTAACAGTCGCAGTAGCGCTCGGAGCCGAAGCGTTCGCTGACGATCGGCGACGGCAGGTCGAGCAGCTCGAAACGGCGCCCCGCCGCATCGGTCGCGAGCTCCAGCGCGCGGCGGTTTTCCCGCATCACGCGGAAATAGTCGCCCTGCTCCGGCAGCGCGGTCTGGCACAGCATCCGGCCGGGTGCGATGAACGACGCGATGCCGTCCACGTGCCCGTTCGTCTCGACTTCGTCGGGGTTGCCCGGCAGCCACACGATCTTCTCGACGCCCAGCATGCGGCGCAATTCCGCCTCGATCTCCGCGCGGCTCAGGTGCGGATTGCGGTTGGGATGCAGCAGGCAGCTCTCGGTCGTGACCAGCGTGCCCTGCCCGTCGACGTAGAACGAGCCGCCCTCCAGCACCATGTGCGAATTGAAGATCTCGGCGCCGGCCGCGCGCGCGATGTCCTGACCGGCCTGCTGGCAGCCGTCGTACGGCTGGTACTTCTCGCCCCAGCAGTTGAAGCGGAACACGGCCGCGCCCAGCCCGCGCCGTTCGCTTACGAGGAAGATCGGCCCGCAATCGCGCAGCCAGTTGTCCTCGGCCGCGACCGGCAGCACGTCGACGCTCGGGCCCACCAGTTCGCGCGCGGCGTCGGCCTGGCTGTGGTGCACCGCGACCACGCAGCGCTGATAGCGCGCGATCGTGCGCGCGACCAGCGCGAATTCGCGGCAGACCTGCGCGTAATGCGTCCCCCACAGGTCCTCGCGATTGTCGAGCACCGGCCATCCGAGCCACGTCGCGTGCATGGATTCCCATTCGGCTGGCATCCGGTAACCGCGCTGGCGAGCATCAAAGCGACCCATCGATCCGACTCCGTTGTGATTGATGAGCGATTTTCCGTCAGGTTAAACTTGATGAATATTGATATTTTTTGGCCGAATCAATCAATTCACCTCATATCTCGATGCAACGCGTTCCGTCCCTGAAACTACTGACCGGCTTCGAAGCCGCGGCCCGGCTGGGCAATTTCTCGCGCGCGGCCGACGAGTTGCACCTGTCGCAGTCGGCGATCAGCCATCAGATCCAGCAACTCGAAGCGCAACTCGGGCAACCGCTGTTCCGCCGGCGCGGCCGCGGCGTCGAGCTGACCATCGCCGGCGAGGTCCTGCAGCGCAGCGTCCAGCGCGCGATGGACACGTTGCGCGGCGGGCTCGACCGCATCGCGACCTACCTGAACCCGGGGCTCGTCGTGCTGGTGTGTCCGGCGCCGTTGCTGCACGGCTGGCTGCAGCCGCGCCTCGAGCAGTTGCAGCAGGCGCTGCCGGACCTGTGCCCGCTGCTGTCGACCGACGAAACCGCGCGCTACGTCGACGAGATCGACGTCGACATGACGATCGGTACGCGGCCGATGCTGCAGCCGGGCCTGGTCGATATCCCGTTCATGCGTGACGAATGGGTGACGGTATGCGCAACGCCGCTGGCCGAGACGCTCGCCCGCGTGCCGCGTGCCGAACACGCGCGGCACGCGGGGCTCGTCTGCCTCGAAACGAGCCTGACCGACGAGCGCATGGCGACCGTCTTTCGCGAGCAGTTGTCGGATTTCCGGATGCAGGCGATCTACGACGACCAGCGGCTCGTGCTGGACGCCGTGCAGCGCGGCCGCGGCATTGCATGCCTGCCGCGCCTCGTCGCGCAGGCCGGCCTCGACCAGCACACGCTGACCGTGCTCGCCGACTACCCGCGCCTGCCCGGCACCACATGGTGGCTGTCGCGGATGGAAGGCCCGTCGCGCTCGCCGATCGTCGAGCAGATGTTCGACTGGCTGGTCCAGCAAGGCATCCTGTCGAGCGTGGCCGACCCGGCGCCCAACCATGCGCCGCCTCCGCCCGCGTAATCGAACGCCGAAAAAAAACGTCCCGCCGGCTGGCGGGACGTTCGTCATGAGGCGAATGCGTACGATGCGCGGCCGATCACGGCTCGTGACGCAGGTACCCTTCCTTGCTCGGATCGCGCATCCGCCACGACACGATCAGCGAGATCGCGCACAGCACGGTCACGTACCAGTAGAAGGTTTCCTCGCTGCCGATCGACTTGAACCACAGTGCGACGTACTCGGCCGAGCCGCCGAAGATCGCGTTCGCGACCGCATACGACAGGCCGACACCCATCGCGCGCACTTCCGGCGGGAACATCTCGGCCTTGATCAGCCCGCTGATCGACGTGTAGAAGCTGACGATCGCGAGCGCGACCGTGATCAGCACGAATGCCGCCACCGGGCTCGTCACGTCCTTCAGCGCGTGCATCAGCGGCACCGTGCCGATCACCGCGAACGAGCCGAACAGGATCATCGACGTGCGGCGGCCGATCCGGTCGGACAGCGCGCCGAACACCGGCTGCATCAGCATGTAGACGAGCAGCGCGACGGTCATCACGTTGCTGGCCGTCTTCGCATGCATGCCGGCCGTGTTCACGAGGTACTTCTGCATGTACGTCGTGAACGTGTAGAAGATCAGCGAGCCGCCGGCCGTGAAGCCGACCACCGTGAAGAACGCCCCCTTGTGCTGCCACACGCCGCGGATCGTGCCCGCGTTTTTCTTGTCGCGCGATTCGGACGTCGACGTCTCGTCGAGCGACTTGCGCAGGTACAGCGAGATCAACGCGGCCGCCGCGCCGACCACGAACGGAATGCGCCAGCCCCACGCCTTCAGTTCGTCGCCCGACAGCGTCTGCTGCAGGATCACGAGCACGAGCAGCGCGCACAGCTGGCCGCCGATCAGCGTCACGTACTGGAACGACGCGAAGAAGCCGCGGCGGCCCTTCAGCGCGACCTCGCTCATGTAGGTCGCGCTCGTGCCGTATTCGCCGCCCACCGACAGCCCCTGGAACAGCCGCGCGACCAGCAGCAGCGCCGGCGCGAGCGCGCCGATCTGCGCGTAGGTCGGCAGCACCGCGATCACGAGCGAGCCGCCGCACATCATCAGCACCGAGATCATCATCGCGTTGCGGCGGCCGTGGCGGTCGGCGATGCGGCCGAACAGCCAGCCGCCGATCGGACGCATCAGAAAGCCGGCCGCGAACACGCCCGCCGTGTTCAGCAGCTGCGTCGTCGTGTTGCCGCTCGGGAAGAACGCCGGCGCGAAGTACAGCGCGCAGAACGAGTAGATGTAGAAGTCGAACCACTCGACGAGGTTGCCCGACGATGCGCCGACGATGGCGAACACGCGCCGCCGGGTGTCATGCGCGGACAGCGCAGCTTGTTCGGTCTGGACGTCCATGGATTGGTCTGTTCCTTGTAGTACTTTCTGGGCGAGGCGGCTGGGCCGCCGCGTGCGATCGAACGTGGCACCGGTTCCGGCGCACGGCGCTACGGGATTTTAGCGAAATGTAAAGTAACCGGCTCTCCGGGTTCGTCCGGATGTAGAAAATTTTTCTCCCGCCATGCGTTCGTCATATGAAAACGCCAGCCCGCAGGCTGGCGTTCGGTGCAAACTTTCCGCAGGCGATGTTCAGATCCGCACCTCCGGCGGCACGTAGCGGCACTCGTAGCGCTTGCGCACGGTACCGGCCTCGTCGACGCTTTCCAGGAACACGTCGAATTGCCAGAGCCGCGCCATGTGCTTGAGCACTTCGTCGCTGTCGTTCGACAGGTGACGGTTGTCGGTCATGAAGTGGCGCAGCGTGAGGCTGCGGTCGCCGCGCGTGTTCACCGCCCACACCTGGATGTTCGGCTCGCGGTGATGGATGTCGTACTGCCTCGACAGTGCCTGCCGCACATACTGGTAGCCCGAATCGTCGTGGATCGCCGACACCTCGAGCGAATCGCGCATGTCGTCGTCGAGCACCGAGAAGAGCCGCATGTCGCGGATCAGGCTCGGCGACAGGTACTGCGCGATGAAGCTCTCGTCCTTGAAGTTGCGCATCGCGTAGTGCATCGCCGGCAGCCACGGGGTGCCCGCGATCTCGGGAAACCACTTGTAGTCTTCCTCCGTCGGCGCTTCGCAGATCCGCCGGATGTCGCTCATCATCGAAAAGCCGAGCGCGTACGGGTTGATCCCGCTGTAGTACGGCTTCGTGACGGGCGGCTGGTAGACCACGTTGCTGTGCGAATGCAGGAACTCCATCATGAAGCTGTCTTCCAGCTTCCCCTGGTTGTACAGCGTATTCAGCAGCGTGTAGTGCCAGAACGTCGCCCAGCCTTCGTTCATCACCTGCGTCTGCCGTTGCGGGTAGAAATACTGGCCGATCTTGCGCACGATGCGGATCACTTCCCGCTCCCACGGTTCGAGCAGCGGCGCATTCTTTTCCGCGAAATACAGCAGGTTCTCCTGCGGCTCGGGCGGATAGCGGTCTTCCTGCTCCTCCATCAGCTCGGGCTTCTTGCCCGGCAGCGTGCGCCACAGTTCGTTCACCTGCGACTGCAGGTACGCCTCGCGTTCACGCCGCAGCGCGGCCTCCTTCGACAGCGAAGGCTTCTGCGGCCGCTTGTAGCGGTCGACGCCGTAGTTCATCAGCGCATGGCACGAATCGAGCAGTTCCTCGACACGATCGAGCCCGTAGCGCTCCTCGCATTCCGCGACGTAGTTCTTCGCATACACGAGATAGTCGATGATCGCGTGCGCGTCGGTCCACAGCCGGAACAGGTAGTTGCCCTTGAAGAACGAGTTGTGCCCGTACGCCGCGTGCGCGATGACGAGCGCCTGCATCGTCATCGTGTTCTCTTCCATCAGATACGCGATGCACGGGTTCGAGTTGATGACGATTTCGTACGCGAGGCCCATCTGGCCACGGCGGTAGCTCTTCTCGGTCGACAGGAAGTGCTTGCCGAACGACCAGTGACGGTAGTTGACGGGCATCCCGACCGACGCATACGCGTCCATCATCTGCTCGGCGCTGATCAGTTCGAGCTGGATCGGGTAGATGTCGAGCTCGTATTGTTCGGCGACCTGCGAGATGTGCGTGTCGTATTCCTCGAGCAGTTCGAACGTCCAGTCGGACGGGCACGGCAGCGGCTTGCGTTCGGCAACGTTCATACGCGCTTCCTTTTGCCCTGGGCCGGGCAAGTCGGCGGCCGGCGGCGGCGGTTCGGCCTGCCCGCTTTGCTGCGGTGCGGCAGGGCCGGCCGTGTCGTCGCCGGAAGGGCGCGGCGCATAGCCGCGCGACTCGTTGTGCAGATGGCGGGTCGTCATGACATTTCCACCTGCTTTTCGAACAATTCGCGAAACACCGGGTAAATGTCGGCAGCCGATTCCACTTTTTTCATCGCGAGATGCGGCTGGGACAGGGCCAGTTGCGCGTATTCCAGCCACAGGTTCTGCTCTTCCGGCGCGACCTGGATATACGCGAAGTAACGCACCTTCGTGAGGATATCCTCTTCCAGGATTTTGCGACACTTGGGCGAATCGTCAGTCCAGTTGTCGCCGTCGGACGCCTGCGCGCCGTAGATGTTCCACTCGGTCGGCGAGTAGCGCTCGTTCATCACCTTGCGCATCAGCTCGAGCGCACTCGACACCACCGTGCCGCCGCTCTCGGTCGAATGGAAGAAGGTGTCCTCGTCGACTTCCTCGGCACGCGTGTGGTGGCGAATGAACACCACCTCGATGCGCTCGTAGTTACGCTTGAGGAACAGGTAAAGCAGGATGAAGAAGCGCTTCGACAGATCCTTGCGCTGCTCGTCCATCGAGCCCGACACGTCCATCAGGCAGAACATCACGGCCTGGCTCGACGGTTGTGGCTGCTTCACGCGGTTGATGTAGCGCAGGTCGAACGGATCGATGAACGGAATCCGCCAGATGCGCCCCTTCAGGTGATGGATCTCGGCCTCGAGCACCGCGATCTCCGCGCGCCGGTCTTCCGGGTCGCTCTTCATTGCCTCGAGCTGCGCCTCGAGGTCGCGCAGCTCGTTGACGAGCGGCGAGCCGAGCGCGATGCGACGCCCGAGTGCGCTGCGCAGCGAACGCACGACGTCGATGTTGTTCGGCGTGCCTTCCGCCGACCATCCCGCGCGCACGTTCTTCCAGCTCGGCACCGTCAGCAGGTGCGTCTTCACGAGGCGAGGCAGTTCGAGATCGTCGAAGAAGTACTGCATGAATTCGTCGCGCGACAACTCGAACACGAAGTCGTCCTGCCCTTCGCCCTCGTTGCTCGCCTGACTGCCTCCGCCACCCGAGCCGCCCTGCGGGCGCGGGATCTTGTCGCCGCGCACGTAGTCCTCGTTGCCGGGGTGCACGTATTCACGACGCCCGCCAGGCGCGTGCCGGAAATTCGGCTCCGCGATGTCCTTGCGCGGGATCGTGATGCTCTGCGTGCTCTGGATATCCTTGATGCTACGGTCGCGCACCGCATCGGACACGGCACGACGAATGTAGTTCTTGACGCGACGCAGAAAGCGTTCGCGGTTGGCGATACTCTTGTTCTTGCCGGCCAGCCTGCGGTCGATGATTTGATGAAGCACTCCCGGTCTCCCGCTCGAAAGTCGATCTGCCGGGGCACTCGCCGCGCATGCCGTCTGCCGTCATGCGGGCGGCGCCTCTGAAGGCGCCCGTACGGTCTCGCCGTACGGGCGCGGTACCGCGCGCGTCATGATGACTTGCGCACGCGCAGGTACCAGTCGCAAAGCAGCCTCACCTGCTTCGGCGTATAGCCCTTCGCGACCATCCGGTTCACAAAGTCCTCATGCTTGCGCTGCTCCTCCGCCGAACCCTTCGCGTTGAACGAAATCACTGGCAACAGTTCCTCGGTGTTCGAGAACATCTTCTTCTCGATCACGACGCGCAACTTCTCGTAGCTCGTCCACACGGGGTTCTTGCCGGCGTTCGCCGCCCGTGCACGCAACACGAAGTTCACGATCTCGTTGCGGTAATCCTTCGGATTACTGATGCCGGCCGGCTTCTCGATCTTCTCCAGCTCCGCGTTCAGCGCGGCGCGGTCGAAGCTCTCGCCCGTATCGTGATCGCGGAATTCCTGGTCCTGGATCCAGAAGTCCGCATACGTGACGTAGCGGTCGAAGATGTTCTGGCCGTACTCCGAATACGACTCGAGGTAGGCCGTCTGGATCTCCTTGCCGATGAAATCCGCGTAGCGCGACGCCAGCACGTCCTTCACGAAGGACAGATACTTCTGCTCGGTTTCCGGCGGGAACTGCTCGCGCTCGATCTGCTGCTCGAGCACGTACATCAGGTGCACGGGGTTGGCCGCGACCTCGCTCGAATCGAAGTTGAACACGCGCGACAGGATCTTGAACGCGAAGCGTGTCGACACGCCCGTCATCCCTTCGTCCACGCCCGCATAATCGCGGTATTCCTGGTACGACTTCGCCTTTGGATCGGTATCCTTGAGGTTTTCGCCGTCGTACACCTGCATCTTCGAGAACAGGCTCGAATTCTCCGGCTCGTGCAGGCGCGACAGCACCGAGAACTGCGACATCATCTTCAGCGTGCCCGGTGCGCAGACGGCCTCGGCCAACGACGAGTTGCGGATCAGCTTCTCGTAGATCTTCGTCTCTTCCGAGACGCGCAGGCAGTACGGCACCTTCACGACGAAGATCCGGTCGAGCAGTGCCTCGTTGTTGCGGTTGTTGCGGAACGCCTTCCATTCCGACTCGTTCGAGTGCGCGAGGATGATCCCGTCGAACGGAATCGCGCCGAAGCCCTCGGTGCCCTTGAAGTTGCCTTCCTGCGTGGCGGTGAGCAGCGGGTGCAACACCTTGATCGGCGCCTTGAACATTTCGACGAACTCGAGCAGGCCCTGGTTCGCCAGGCACAGGCCACCGGAGTAGCTGTACGCGTCGGCGTCGTCCTGCGCGTACTGTTCGAGCTTGCGGATATCGACCTTGCCGACCAGCGACGAGATGTCCTGGTTGTTCTCGTCACCCGGTTCCGTCTTCGCGATGCCGATCTGCCGCAGGATCGACGGATAACGACGCACCACGCGGAACTGGCGGATGTCGCCGTTGTATTCGTGCAGGCGCTTGACAGCCCACGGACTCAGGATGTTTTTCAGGTAGCGGCGCGGAATGCCGTACTGTTCCTCGAGGATCGGGCCGTCTTCGTCGTAGTCGAACAGCCCGAGCGGCGATTCGTTGACGGGCGAACCCTTCAGCGAATAGAACGGCACGCGCTCCATCAGTTGCTTGAGACGCTCGGCGATCGACGACTTGCCGCCGCCCACCGGGCCAAGCAGATAGAGGATCTGCTTCTTCTCTTCGAGCCCTTGCGCAGCGTGACGGAAATATGCGACCACCTGCTCGATCACTTCCTCCATTCCGTAGAACTCACGGAATGCGGGATAGACCTTGATGACCTTGTTCGCGAAGATCCGCGACAGGCGCGGATCGTTGCGGGTATCGATGTGTTCAGGTTCCCCGATTGCTGCCAGCATGCGTTCACCAGCCGTCGCGTACGCGGATGGATCGTTCTTGCAGAGCGCGAGATACTCCTCCAGCGAGAGCTCTTCCTCTCGCGTTTTTTCGAAGCGGTTCGCGAAGCTGCTGTAAATATCCATGCTACCTCCCTCGCCTGAGTCTGAAGACGTGCCTGCCTTCGTACGACTGCGCAGAAGCAAGCGCGTTCGAATTCATCCTAAACCCTTTCTTATTTTTTTTCACGAACTCTTCGTATGAAGTTCGTCATTCTCGACAACACCGCTTGGACAACGCATTTCGTCGTTTTACAATCGATCTCCCGAGCCGCAGAAACTGCATCCGTCGCGTCTCGTCGAACAACGGAACGTCTTGTGCGTTGGACACATCCGACGTCGTCACTTCCTCCCTCATCCCTATACGTTCGAGCAGCCGTTTGCGACGACACGTTGCGCGCGCCGTTACAAATTTTTTTCGCAGCGCCCTTACGGAAATACCCGTACGACGGATGCGGGCACTTCACTCGCACCTGTGCGCACCTCAGTCGATGCAGAACGTTCGATGCACGCAACCTTGCACGATCGTCGTTCATGTACGTCGTCTGTCACATTTCTCCACTGCAGAAACGACAACGCCCGCGTGTTGCGGGCGTCGTTCGCTACCAAATGGGATACCAAATGGGGATAGATACGCGGCACGCGCGAATCAGAAGGTTTCCCAGTCGTCCGCGCCACCGGTAGCGACCGCCTGCGCGGGCGCAGCGGCGGCCGCGACGGGCTTGCGCACCGGTGCCGCCGCAGCCGCGCGCTTCGGCGGGGCATCGCGATCGTCGCGCGCAGCAGCGACCGGCACGGCAACCGCAGCGGAAGGCGCACGCGGCGCGTGACGCACTGCAACCGGCACCGCAACCGGTGCCGCGGAACCCGGCCGCGACGTGTCGTCGGCGAGCTGGAATACCGCTGCCGTTTCACGCAGGCGCCCGGCCTGTTCGTCGAGCGACTGCGCGGCGGCCGCGGCTTCCTCGACGAGCGCCGCATTCTGCTGCGTGACCTCGTCCATCTGCGCGACCGCGCGCGCCACCTGGTCGATCCCGCCGCTCTGCTCCTCGGATGCCGCCGCGATCTCGCCCATGATGTCCGTCACGCGCTGCACCGCACCGATCACGTCGCTCATCGTGCGCCCCGCCTCGTCGACCAGCGTGGAACCCGACCGGATGCGCTCCACCGACGCGTCGATCAGCACCTTGATCTCCTTGGCCGCGGCCGACGAACGCTGGGCCAGGCTGCGCACCTCGCCCGCGACGACCGCGAAACCGCGGCCTTCCTCGCCGGCCCGCGCGGCTTCCACTGCTGCGTTCAGCGCAAGAATGTTGGTCTGGAACGCGATTCCCTCGATGATCGCGATGATGTCGGCGATCTTCGCCGAGCTGTCGTTGATCTCGCCCATCGTGCCGACCACCTGGCCGACCACCGTATTGCCCTTGTTTGCAATCTCCGACGCATTCGCGGCCAGCGAACTCGCCTGGCGTGCATTGTCTGCGTTCTGCTTCACGGTGCCGGTCAGTTGCTCCATGCTCGACGCGGTTTCCTGCAGCGCCGCGGCCTGCTCCTCGGTGCGCGACGACAGGTCGATGTTGCCGGCCGCAATCTGGCGCGCCGCGGTCGCGATCGACTCGCTGCCGCCGCGCACGGTGCGTACCGTGTCGACGAGCCCGCGCTGCATCTTGCCGAGGCCCTCGAGAAGCTGGCCCATCTCGTCACGCCGGTCCACGACGATCGGCCGGCGCAGGTCGCCGGCGGCAATCGCGTCGAAATGCGCGAGCGCGTCGGCAATCGGGCGGCCGATCGCACGGCTCAGCGTCAGCCACGACACCACCGCGGCGGCGAAGCCGGCCGCCAGCGCGACGATGGCCAGCACACGCAGCGTCTCGTACACCGATTCCGCATGATCGAAGTTGGCTTGCGCGTCACTGAACTGGAAGTTGCGCAACGCCTCGCTCGCCGTCGAGAGGTCGGTGTAGCGCGCCTGGAGCTGCTTGGCGCCGTCGCCGATGCGGTCGGCCTGATTCGCGCCGAGCACGCTCGCGAACGCGTCGCACTCGTGCTGCAACGCCTGCCGCTTCGCGGCGACGTCCTGTGCGATGCGATCCTCCTCCGGGCCGCGCGGCAACGCGAGGTACTTTTGCCACCAGGCGTCCGACTGCGCGCGCATCCCGCGGCTTCGCTCGATGGCAGCCGCCGCATCGGGCGTGCCGGCCAGGAGCGCCGCCCGGTCGAGGGCCAGCCGTTCGCGCGCCGAGTAGATCTCGGCAATCGAGACATCGACCGCGCTTGGCATCTGATTCGTGAAGATCTCGCGCGTCGTGCCGTTCGCGCGCGTCATTCCATACACGCCGAGCCCACCGATCACACCGAGGAGCACCGCCAGAAACGCCATCGTGAAACCGATGCGCGCACGAATCGTCAGGTTTTTGAACGCCATCATCCTTCCTGTGTTGCGTCGTAATGGACGGGACGGACCCGTCGCTTCGAAGCATTGCTTCACCTGATGCATTTACGACCAGACACCGCACAACTTGATGGCGTTTCCGCTATTTTTTCGAATTATTCGTCTGTTTATTACAAATAGCTGAACGAAAATACGTACATCACCGTGCACTGGCATGCACCGCGATCAGAGGCTCTCGATTGCCGGCGTGCAGCGTGGATACGCGGCCGGCCGTCGTTTGCGCCGAACCGGCCGCGATGCGCGATCCGGCCCTATCCGGCCCTATCCGGCCAGTTCGGCAAGCGTGGGAATCGACGGTTGCGCGCCCGCCCGCGTGACCGACAGTGCCGCCGCGCGTTGCGCGAAGCGGATCGCGGTGTCGACGTCCGCGCCGGCCGCGAGCCGAGCGGAAAAGCCGCCGATGAAGGTATCGCCGGCCGCCGTCGTGTCGACGGCCTGCACGGCAGGCGCCGGATAATGCCGCGCGGCGCCGTCGGCCGTCAGCGCAAGCACACCCCGTGCGCCCAGCGTGACCAGCACGTTGCGCGCGCCGCCAGCCTGCAGCGCGCGGGCGGCGGCTTCGGCCTCCGCCGGGTCGCGCACCGGCAGCGCGGTCAACGCGGCCGCCTCGACCTCGTTCGGGATCAGGTAATCGACGAGCGGCAGCCAGCCGTCCGGCAGCGGCGCGACGGCCGGGGCAGGATTGAGCACCACCGTGCGGCCGAGCCGCCGCCCGGCCGACAGCGCCGCGAACACCGCATCCGGCGGCGTCTCGAGCTGGCAGATCACGACGTCGGCCGACGCCAGCGCGGCCTCGTGCCGCGCGACCGTATCGGTCGTGACCTCGCCGTTGCCGCCTGCGACGATCACGATCGCGTTCTGGCTCGCATCGTCGACGACGATCAGCGCGACGCCGGTCGACGCCGACGCGCTCGTCGCGAGCCCCGCGCAGTCGATCCCCTCGGCTTCGAGGCCCGCACGCAGTGCCGCGCCGTGCGCATCCGCGCCGACGCAGCCGATCATCGCGACCTGCGCGCCGAGCCGCGCGGCAGCGACGGCCTGGTTGCCGCCCTTGCCGCCCGCCGCCTGCGCGAACGCATGCCCGGCGAGCGTTTCGCCGGGCAGCGGCAGGCGCGGCGCGCGCACGACGAGATCCATGTTGAGGCTGCCGACCACCGTCACGCGGCCGGCGCCCGCCGCGGGCGCGGTCATGCGCGACCGCCGGAAGCCGGCGGCTCGCGGTAGATCGCCGTCGATTCACGCAGCACGAGACGCGGCGACACGACGCGACGGCGGCTCGGCACGGCCGACGAGCCGCCGCCGATCCGCTCGATCAGGGTCTGCGCGGCCATTTCGCCGAGCGCGCGCACCGACTGGCCGACCGTCGACAACGCCGGATACGTGTAGCGGGAGAATTCGATGTCGTCGAATCCGATGATCGAACAGTCGTCGGGCACGCGCATGCCGCGCTCGGCCGCCGCACGCAGCGCGCCGACGCCCATCAGGTCGTTGCCCGCGAAGATCGCGCTCGGCCGCACCGATTCGAACAGCCGCGACGCCGCGTGATAACCGCCGAGGCACGAGAAGTCGCTTTCCGCGATCGCGCCCGGCACGATGTCGACACCGCGCTCGGCCATCGCACGGATGAAACCGTGCACGCGCATCGCGCTGACCGCCGTGTCGGTCGGCCCCGTGATGCAGCCGATCTTCGCGTGCCCGAGCTCGAGCAGGTGGCGCGTCGCCAGGTACGCGCCGCGCTCGTGGTCGATCTGCACGAGGTCGGCCGCAAGCCCCTCGATGTTGCGATCGACGACGACGAGCGGCGCATGGATGTCCGCAAGCGTCTGCGCGAGCACCGCATCCTCGCCCGCCGACGCGACGATCAGCCCGTCGATGCGCTTTTCCTGCAGCACGCGCAGGTAGTTGCGCTGCTTCACGGGATCGTCGTCCGAGTTGCAGAAGAACACGCAATAGCCATTGGCCGCACACTGATCCTCGATGCCGCGCGCAAGCTCCGCGAAATACGGATTCGTGCTGTTCGGCACGACGAGGCCGATGGTCGCCGTCGCACGCGCCTTCAGCGAGCGTGCCACGGCCGACGGCACGTAATTCAGCTCGCGGATCGCGCCCTCGACCTTCGCACGCACATCCGCAGACACCGGCCGCGAGTTGTTCACCACGTGCGAGACGGTCGTAAACGACACCCCCGCCATGGCTGCCACATCCTTGATCGTCGCCATTTCCCGTTTCTCTCTGGTCTGTTCTGTCTGTCTTTCTACCGCACGCGCGTGCGCCGGCTGCGATACGTATCGAGCACGACCGCCACCACGATCACCGCGCCGGTGATGATCCGTTTCGTCGGCTCGTTCGCGCCGATCTGCGCCAGCCCCGCGGCCAGCACCGAGATGATCAACACGCCAAAGAACGTGCTGATCACCGAGCCGCGCCCGCCCATCAGGCTCGTGCCGCCGATCACGACGGCCGCGATCACCTGCAGTTCGAGGCCGACGCCCGCGTTCGGGTCGGCCGCCTCGAGCCGCGAAATCTGGAACAGCGACGCGAGCCCCGCGAGCGCGCCCATCAGCGCGAATACGAGAATTTTATACGGCCTCGGGTTAACCCCGGCAAGTCGGACGGCTTCTTCGTTCGTACCGATCCCGACGAGATAGCGTCCGAACACGGTGCGCGTCAGCACGAACTGGGCCGCGATCATCACCGCGACCGCGATCAGGAACGCCGGCGAGATGCCGAGCGCGATCGGGTTCGACAGGAAATCGAACGCGTCGCCGATATAGGCGGTGCGCGAATTCGTCAGCTGGTACGCGAGGCCGCGTGCGGCCTCCAGTACGCCGAGCGACACGATGAACGACGGGATCCGCCAGCCGACCGTGACCGCGCCCGTCAGCGCGCCCGTGACGGTCGCGACCGCGATGCCGATCAGCGCGGCCGGCAGCGGCCCCCACTGCCATTTCAGCGCGGCGACGCTGACCATCGACGCGGCGAGCGCGAGCACCGAGCCGACCGACAGGTCGATCCCGGCGATGATCAGCACGAAGGTCATCCCGACCGACATCACGACGAGATCGGGAATCTGGTTCGCGATCGTGCTGAACGTATCGTAGGTCAGGAAATGCGAGCTCAGCGTCGAAAACAGCACGATCATCGCGGCAAGCGCGCCGGCGAGCCCGAGATAGTTCGACAGGCCGAGCCGCGTGCCGGACAGCGTGCGCGCGCGGCGCCCCGTCACGTCCTGCTGCGCGCCTGCGTCGGTCGGGGATACGGGAGGCTGGGTCATTGCTGTCGTCCTGTCGTCGAAGTGCCCGGAGCGGCGCCTTGCGCCTGCCCCGCATCCGGATGCCGTGCGCCGCCCTGCGGCGTCTCGCGGCCGAAGCCGGCGAATGCCGCGGCCAGCAGTGCATCCTGGGTCCAGTTGCCGCGCTCGAACACGGCGGTCATGCGGCCGGCCGACATCACGCCGATCCGGTCGCAGATCAGCATCAGCTCACGCAGGTCGCTCGACACGACTACGAGCGCGCGGCCTTCGCGCGCGAGCGCGCCCATCAAAGTGTAGATCTCGAACTTCGCGCCGACGTCGATCCCGCGCGTCGGCTCGTCGAACAGCAGCACGCCCATGTCGCGCGCGAGCCAGCGGCCGATCACGACCTTCTGCTGGTTGCCGCCCGACAACTCGCCGACCGCCTGCGCCGCACCGTGCGTGCGGATTCGCAGCGCGTCGATCTGCTGCTCGGCGAGCGCCGTTTCACGCGCGCTGTCGACGATGCCGCCGCGCGCCAGCCGGTCGAGCTGGCCGAGCGACACGTTCGCGGTGATCGACTGCGTGAGCAGCAACCCCTCGCCCTTGCGATCCTCGGTGATCAGCGCGATGCCGTGCTTCACCGCCTCGACGGGCGAGCCGATCCGCACGGGCTTCGGCGGCTGGCCGATCGCGATCGTTCCCGCATCCGGCGCATCCGCGCCGTAGATCAGCCGCAGCAGTTCGGTACGTCCCGCGCCGATCAGCCCCGAGATGCCGAAGATCTCGCCCGCGCGCACCTCGAGCGACACGTCGCGCACCGCCGTCCCGCGGGTGAGGCCCGACACGACGAGCCGCGGTGCGCCGATGCGGCGCTCGCCGAGATCGATGTGCTCGCCTATCTCGCGCCCGACCATCAGCGTGACGAGCCCGTCGGACGTCGTCGCCGCCATGTCGCCCGCGTGGACGAGCCGGCCGTCGCGCAGCACCGCGACCCGCTCGGCGACACGCGCGAGCTCCTCGAGCCGGTGCGAAATGTAGATGATCGCGACCCCGCGTGCCTTCAGCCGGTCGATCTGCTCGAACAGCAGCTCGACTTCACGCGCGGTCAGCATCGCGGTCGGTTCGTCGAGAATCAGCACGCGGCAGTCGCCGATCAGGTTGCGCGCGATCTCGACCATCTGCTGATGGCCGATGCCGAGCGCGCCCACCGGCGTATCGGGATCGACCGTGTCGAGCCCGACCTGGGCCATCGCGGCCCGTGCGTCGTCGCGCAACCGCGCGCGATCGATGATCCCGAAGCGCCGCGGCAGGCGGTTCAGGAACAGGTTTTCGGCGACCGTCAGGGTCGGCAGCAGGTTCAGCTCCTGCATCACCATGCGCACGCCGAGCGCCTCGGCCTGCGTCCGGCTCGCCGGCGCATAGGGCTGGCCGCCCAGCTGCATCGTGCCGGCGGTCGGCTCGACGAGGCCGCCGATGATCTTCGACAGCGTGCTCTTGCCGGCGCCGTTCTCGCCCGTCAACGCAAGCGCGTGGCCCGCGTCGAGCGTCAGCGTGACCTCGGCGAGCACGGGTTCGGCATAGGTCTTGCCGATGCCGGATACGGACAGCACGGGAGCGGCTGCGCGGGAGGGTTGGGAAGTCGGGTCCATCGCGATCCTGGTTGCGGCCGCGCGCACGCGGCGCGCGGGTATGACGCTCACAAGTGCATGTGCATGCAGTGGCCGTGATCGCGCTCACCCCTGATAACGGCCGCCGCGCCCGATTCTTGAGGGCGGCGGCCGTATCGGGTTTGCGTCACTTCGTCACGAGATCCACCGGCGTCTCGACCACGCCCGACATGTCGGCCTGCTTGCGATGCTCGGAGATCGCCTTGAGCGCCGTGTCGATGCCGAACACGGCCTGCTTCGCCGCGTACTGATCGGCCGTCGCGAGCACGCGGCCGTCCTTCAGCATCGGCTTGATCGCATTGATGTTGTCGTAGCCGACCACGAACACCTTGCCCTGCTTGCCGGCCGCGCGCACGGCCGACACGGCGCCGATCGCCATGTTGTCGTTGCCGCACAGCAACGCCTTCAGGTTCGGGTATTCGTTGAGCATCGCGGCCGCGACCGCATTGCCCTTGTCGATCTCCCATTCACCGGACTGCACCGATACGACCTTCATCCCGCCCGCCTTCATCGCGTCCTGGAAGCCGGCCGTGCGCTGCTGCGCATTGGTCGTCGTCGACACGCCTTCGACGATGCCGACCTGGTCGCCCGCCTTCAGCCGCTTTGCGAGGTAATCGCCGATCTTGCGCGCGCCCTTGCGGTTGTCCGGGCCGACGAACGGTACGTTCAGGTTCTTCGATTTCAGCACGTCGGGATCGAGCCGGTTGTCGATGTTCACGACGATGATGCCGGCGTCGACCGCCTTCTTCACGACCGGCACGAGCGCCTTCGAATCGGCCGGCGCGAGCACGATCGCGTCGACCTTCGACACGATCATCTGCTCGACGATGCGGATCTGGTTCGCGGTGTCGGTCTCGTCCTTGATGCCGTTGGTGATCAGGTCGAACTGGTTCGCGTTGTGCTTCTGGTATTCCTTCGCGCCCGTTTCCATCGTCAGGAAGAACTCGTTGGCGAGCGACTTCATCACGAGCGCGACCTTCGGCTTGGCCGATGATTGCGCATGGACGGCCGGTGCGGCGGCAACCGCGACGGCGGCGAGCGCGGCGGTCAGGAAACGACGGCGAAAGAGGACATTCATACACATCTCCTGGCGACCGGCCCCACGGGCCGGACTATTGTTTGACTGTTGTTTTAATGTGAGCAAACGTTTGCGCCACACTACCCGGGCAATGGCCATCGATGCTGCTGTCGGTACCACGAAATGGAAACGAGGCAGACGGCCGACTGCCTGACGCGTGCTGTTGTTTACGCGCCTCCGCCGGCGGGAAGCCGGCGGAGTGAAGGCTATGCTGTACCGATTCGCGCCGGCGCGCAACCTGTCTGATCAATATTTAGGGTTTATTCGGAGCGCGTGTCACGCCGGATCCCGCGGCTCCGGCTCGTCTTCATCGGCTGACGGCGGCTCGCCGAATCGGTTCGCGTGCGGCGTGCCGGCGATGAAGCCGTTCATCACGAACAACGCGAGCGCGCCGACGATCGGCACGAACAGCAACAGCATCCACCATCCCGACTTGTCGATGTCGTGCAGCCGCTTCACACCGACCGCGATCGACGACCACGCCGCGACGACGGCGACCACGACGAGCACCAGCATCGCCAGCAGCGGCAGCTCGTCATCCGGCGAGCGGTGCGAATCCGCATCGAAAAACACGCTGAGCAACGCGGAAACCAGGCGTAGATCCACCACGGCAGGCGTCCGATCCGGCCTTCGAAGGAAAAGAGAAACCATTTCAGGTTCATTGTTTACCTCTTCGTCACGCGTGTTGCGTGCTGTGCGCCATGTTGCCGAATGTGCCTGAACGGGCAATCCGCGTGCGTCGTGTTGCGAATGCGAACGGGCTGCCGGCCATGTGCCCCGCGCTTCGTTCCGGCGGCGCGCAGGGTGTCGGTGAAGCGGGCCGGGCGATCGGGATGGTGCCGGAGAGTCGCGTCAACACCCGTCAGCCGGCATTCACGCGCATTGAATCACATGCAAGGAGAAATGGGGCGGCCGGTATGCAGGATGGCAAGGCCCGATGCGAGGCGCTCGAACGTGCCGTCTTGATTTCTCTCTGGCAGGCGAGCGCATGTCGTGCGCCGAGTGCGGGGATGAACCGGCAGGAAACCGCGATTGCGGCCGGTGATTCGGTGAGTCTGGGTCGAACAACCAGGCAGGCGGCAGGTCGCCTGCGCCGCCTGGTGCATGAGGAGACGTCGCGCCATCCGCGGTGATCGCGCGGACGGCGCACGACGTACTGTCGTCAAACGGCTTCGCGCAACAGCCCCGCGATTTCGGCTTCGTTCAGGTGCGGCGCGAACATCTCGATCAGCCGGTACGCATACGCACGCAGGAATGCGCCCTTGCGCAGGCCGACCCGCGTCGTGCTCGCCTCGAACAGGTGCTGCGTATCGAGCGCGACGAGCCCCGTGTCGCGCTGCGGATCGTAGGCCATCGCCGCGACGACGCCGATCCCCATCCCGAGCTCGACATAGGTCTTGATCACGTCGGCGTCGATCGCGGTCAGCACGACGTCGGGCACGGCACCCGCCTGCGTGAAGGCCTGGTCGATGTGCGAGCGGCCCGTGAAGTCCTGGTCGTACGTGATGATCGGGTACTCGGCGATTTCCTCGAGCGTCAGGTTCTCGCGACCGACGAGCGGATGGCCCTTCGGCACGACGACCGTGTGGTGCCACGAATAGCACGGGAACGTGACGATGTCCGGATAGCGGTCGAGCGCTTCGGTCGAGATGCCGAGATCGGCCTCGCCGTTCAGGATCATCTGCGCGATCTGCTGCGGGCTGCCCTGGCGCAGCGCGAGATGCACCTTCGGGAACACGTCGGTAAACTGCCGGATCACCTTCGGCAGCGCGTAGCGCGCCTGCGTGTGCGTCGTCGCGACGACGAGGTGGCCGCTGTCCTGGTCGGCGAACTGGCGCGCGACGCGGCGCAGGTTCTCGGCATCGAGCAGCATCCGCTCGATCAGCTGGTGCACGGCCTTGCCGGGCTCCGTGAGCCCCGTCAGCCGCTTGCCGCGCCGGATGAAGATATCGACACCCAGCTCATCCTCGAGATCCTTGATCTGCTTCGACACGCCGGACTGCGACGTGTACAGCACGTTCGCGACTTCCGTCAGGTTCATGTTCTGGCGCACCGCTTCGCGCACGAACCGCAATTGCTGAAAATTCATGGGTATGCCTCTTAGGCTGTCATTGTTTGATTGTCTGATCGGAGCGCGCTCCGCCCCCTGCCCTGCATTCTGGCGTCAACGCGCGGGAAACACACGCACCGCGCGCGGCACGGCCGTTGCACCGTCGCCGACCTGCAGCGACAGCGCACGCCATGCGTCGCGATCGAGTTCCGCCTCGAGCGCGCCGCCCGCGCGCGCCTCGAGCTCCACACGCACCGACCCGCCGAGCGGAATCACACGGCGCACGTCCACCGCGATGCCGTCGCGGTGCCCTTCGCCGGCCGGCCAGAGCTGCAGGTCGTGCGGCCGCACGTACGCGTTCGCAGGGCCCGCGAAATCGGCATCGACCTCGATCGGCGCAGCCGCGCCCTCGGCCACGAAACCGCGCCCGGCGACCGTGCCCGGCAGCCGGTTGGCCGCGCCGAGGAACTCGTAGACGAACGCGCTCTGCGGATGATCGTAGACGTCCTGCGGGCTGCCGACCTGCTCGACGTGGCCGCGGTTCAGCACGACGATGCGGTCCGCGACTTCCAGCGCCTCCTCCTGGTCGTGCGTGACGAAGATCGTCGAGATGTGCAGGTCGTCGTGCAGGCGGCGCAGCCAGCCGCGCAGTTCCTTGCGGACCTTCGCGTCGAGCGCGCCGAACGGCTCGTCGAGCAGCAGCACCTTCGGCTCGACCGCGAGCGCGCGGGCGAGCGCGATGCGCTGGCGCTGGCCGCCCGACAGCTCCGACGGATAACGCTGCGCGAGCCAGTCGAGCTGCACGAGCTTCAGCAGCTCGTGCACCTTGTCGCGGATCACGCTTTCCGACGGCCGCTCGCGGCGCGGCTTCACGCGCAGCCCGAACGCGACGTTCTCGAACACGGTCATGTGGCGGAACAGCGCGTAGTGCTGGAACACGAACCCGACCTGCCGATCGCGCGCGCCGACCGACGCGACGTCGAGCCCCTGCAGCACGACCTGGCCGGCATCCGCGTGCTCGAGGCCCGCGATCACGCGCAGCAGCGTGGTCTTGCCGCAGCCGGACGGCCCGAGCAGCGCGACCAGTTCGCCGGGCGGGAAGTCGAGCGACACGTTGTCGAGCGCCGTGAAATCGCCGAAGCGCTTCTGAAGGTTACGGACGGTGATACCCATTCTGGTTGCCTCTTTACGATTTCGACGAAACGGCGGCGGGGCCGACGTGTGCGGGAACGGTGTCGCTCGCGCCGGCCAGTTCGGCGGCCAGATGACGCTCGGCGATCAATTTCAGCGCGAGCGTGACGAGCGCGAGCAGCGCGAGCACCGACGCCACCGCGAACGCTGCCGCGAAGTTGTATTCGTTGTACAGGATCTCGACGTGCAGCGGCATCGTGTCGGTCACGCCGCGGATATGGCCCGACACGACCGACACCGCGCCGAACTCGCCCATCGCACGCGCGTTGCACAGGATCACGCCGTACAGCAGCCCCCACTTCACGTTCGGCAGCGTCACGCGGCGGAAGATCTGCCAGCCCGACGCGCCGAGCACGCGCGCGGCTTCTTCCTCGTCGGTGCCTTGCGCCTGCATCAGCGGAATCAGCTCGCGCGCGACGAACGGGAACGTGACGAAGATCGTCGCGAGCACGATGCCCGGCACCGCGAAGATGATCTGCACGTCGTGCGCCTGCAGCCACGGCCCGAGCCAGCCCTGCGCACCGAACAGCAGCACGTACACGAGACCCGAGATCACCGGCGACACCGAGAACGGCAGGTCGATCAGCGTCGTCAGCAGCGCCTTGCCGCGGAATTCGAATTTCGCGATCGCCCACGACGCGCACACGCCGAACACGAGGTTCAGCGGTACGGCGATCACGGCGACGGTCAGCGTCAGCTTGATCGCCGACCACGCATCGGGATCGGCCAGCGATTCGAGATAGAAGCCGATGCCTTTTCTCAGCGCCTCGACGAACACCGCGGCGAGCGGCACGACGAGGAAGAACGCAAGGAACGCCAGCGCGATGCCCGTGAGCAGCCAGCGCACGACGCGCGACTCGCTGACGGGGTCGAGCCGCTTCGCGGCGCGCCCTTGCGCGGCCGAAGACGGGGTTTTCAGCACGACGGTGGCCTCCTGGCTCATTGCTGGCCTCCTGCTGCGGCGGCGGTGACGGCAGCAGGCGCGGGACCGCTCGCGCCCTTGCTCGTGCGGCGCTGCAGATACCACTGCAGCGTGTTGATCAGCAGCAGCATCAGGAACGACACGACCAGCATCACGACCGCCAGCGCGGTCGCGCCCGCGTAGTCGTACTGCTCGAGCTTCGTGATGATGAGCAGCGACGTGATCTCGGATTTCATCGGCACGTTGCCGGCGATGAAGATCACCGAGCCGTATTCGCCGAGTGCACGCGCGAACGCGAGCGCGAACCCGGTGAGGAGCGCCGGCAGCACGGCCGGCAGCACGACGCGGCGGAACGTCAGCCAGCGCGACGCGCCCAGGCACGCGGCCGCCTCTTCCTGCTCGCGCTCGAAATCCTCGAGCACCGGCTGCACGGTGCGCACGACGAACGGCAGCCCGATGAAGGTCAGCGCGACCAGCACGCCGGCCGGCGTGAACGCGATCTTGATGCCGAGCGGCGCGAGATACTGGCCGACCCAGCCGTTGGTCGCGTAGACGGCCGCGAGCGAGATGCCGGCAACCGACGTCGGCAGCGCGAACGGCAGGTCGACGATCGCATCGACGAGGCGCTTGAACGGGAACGTGTAGCGCACGAGCACCCACGCGACGAGGAAGCCGAACACGGCGTTGATCAGCGCGCCGCCGAGTGCGGACGTGAACGTCAGCCGGTACGACGCGAGCACGCGCGGCGACGCGACGGCGGTGACGAACTGGTCCCACGACAGCGTCGCGGTCTTCAGGAACGTGGCGGCGAGCGGTATCAGCACCACGAGGCTCAAATAGGCCACCGTGATGCCTAGCGTCACGCCGAAACCGGGCAGCGCGCTCGGCTTGCGAAAGGTGTACGTCGTCATCGGATGCTCTTGCTGGGTCGATGCTGCTCATGGGTCCGACGCAAACGCCGGCGCGATGCTTTGCGCCGGCGGCCCGTCGAGGGTGCGGCGCGCTGTCGTGGCGCGCCGCTGTCGTTATGGTGTTACTGCGGCTTGTAGATCGAATCGAACACGCCGCCGTCCGCGAAATGCGTCTTCTGCGCATTCGTCCAGCCGCCGAAGGTATCGTCGACCGTGTACAGCTTCAGCTTCGGGAACTGCTTGGTCAGCTCCGCCGGCACGTTCTTCGAACGCGGCCGGTAGTAGTTGCGTGCCGCGATCTCCTGGCCCTGCGGGCTGTACAGGAAGTTCAGGTACGCCTCGGCCAGCTTGCGCGTGCCCTTCTTGTCGACCACCTTGTCGACCACCGCGACGGGCGGCTCGGCCAGGATGCTCACCGACGGCACGACGATCTCGAACTTGTCGGTACCGAATTCCTTGACCGACAGGAACGCCTCGTTTTCCCATGCGATCAGCACGTCGCCGATCCCGCGCTGCACGAAGCTCGTGGTCGCGCCGCGCGCGCCGGAATCGAGCACGCCGGCATTCTTGTAGAGCTTCGTGACGAAGTCCTTCGCCGTCTGCTCGTTGCCGCCCGGCTTGTGCTGCGCGTACGCCCATGCGGCCAGGTAGTTCCAGCGTGCGCCGCCCGACGTCTTCGGGTTCGGCGTGACGATCGAGATGCCCGGCTTGGTCAGGTCGTCCCAGTCCTTGATCCCCTTCGGGTTGCCCTTGCGCACCAGGAACACGATCGTCGACGTATACGGCGACGCGTTGTCGGGCAGGCGCTTCTGCCAATCCTTGTTGACGAGGCCCTTGTTCGCGAGCGCGTCGATGTCGTACGCCAGCGCCAGCGTGACGACGTCGGCCTGCAGGCCGTCGAGCACCGAGCGAGCCTGCGCGCCCGAACCGCCGTGCGACTGCTTGAAGTTGACGGTCTCGCCCGTCTTCGCCTTCCACTCCTTGCCGAACGCCTGGTTGAAGTCCTGATACAGCTCGCGCGTCGGGTCGTACGACACGTTCAGGAAGGTCGTATCGGCCTGCGCGTGCGTCGCGACGCCCAGCGCCGCCGCCGCGCCCAGCGCGAGTGTTGCGATCAGGCGGCCCACTCCGCCCACCAGCCCCGTATTGCGCTTGCCCATCCTTGGTTCTCCAGTGTTGTCGGTATTGCGATGTCGGGCCAGTCTAGCGAACGGGTTACATGATTAAAAATAATCGTTCCTCATTTTTTAATACTCAAAAGTGCTAACGCAGACGGGATGGACGGTTGCGGCAGATAAACCGGCGTCCGGACGTCGCAAAATCACGCCGGAACCGGCGTGATCGCGTCGAACCTCACGTAACACTTGAAATTCGCGAACTACTGTATAAAAATACAGCTCACTGTCTATCCATACAGTTGAGCCATGACCAAACTCACCGCCCGTCAGCAGCAAGTGTTCGACTTGATCCGTCGCGCGATCGAGCGCTCCGGATTCCCGCCCACCCGTGCCGAGATCGCGGCCGAACTGGGCTTCAGCTCGCCGAATGCGGCCGAAGAGCACCTGCGCGCGCTGGCGCGCAAGGGTGTGATCGAGCTGGCCGCCGGCGCGTCGCGCGGCATCCGCCTGCTCGGCATCGACGATGCCCCGCACCAGTTCACGCTCCCGCACGCCGGCCTGATGCAACTGTCGCTGCCGCTCGTCGGCCGTGTGGCAGCCGGTAGCCCGATCCTCGCGCAGGAGCACATCTCGCAGCATTACGCGTGCGATCCCGCGCTGTTCACCAGCAAGCCCGACTACCTGCTGAAAGTGCGCGGCCTGTCGATGCGCGACGCCGGCATCCTCGATGGCGACCTGCTCGCCGTGCAGAAGCGCACGGAAGCGAAGGACGGCCAGATCATCGTCGCGCGTCTCGGCGACGACGTCACGGTCAAGCGCCTGATGCGCCGGCCGGGCGGTCTCGAGCTGATCGCGGAGAACCCGGATTACGAAAACATCTTCGTCAAGGCCGGCAGCGCGGAATTCGCGCTGGAAGGCATCGCCGTCGGGCTGATCCGCTCGGGCGAACTCTGACATTCCGTCTCGCTGAGGAGAACATCATGGAACGCCTTGCCCGCCTGCTGCCTTTCCGTCAATTCGGTCGCCTGCGTCACCTGCGCGGCCGCACGCCCTGCGCACCGCTGTCCGCGGCGGCGCCTGTGCAAGAAGAAGTCGCAGTCGAACGGCAGGCGTCCCTGCTGCCGTCGGCGCTCCCCGCTTTCGCGCGGGTATCGCTGAACGCCGGCCTGAATCACGCGGAACCCGCGCGCCGCGCGCCGGTGCGCGTCTATCACGGTCGCTCTCGCCTGATCATGGTCGGCACGATCGATGCCGTGTGCCGGATGATCGATCGCTGCATTGCAGAGGAACGTTCGGCCACGCCAGGCGGTCTCTGATTGCGGAACATCCCCGCACCGGAGGCAACGTGACCGGATCTTCGGGCCGCGCATGGCGGCTCAAACCCCTGCTGATCATCGTGCTGGCCATCGCCGCCGTTGCGGCGATCGGCTATGCCTACGCATCGCCGTACGTCGCGCTCGGCCGCCTGAAAACGGCGATCGATGCGCGTGATGCGCAGGCCATCAGTGAATATGTCGATTTTCCGTCGCTGCGCATCAGCCTGAAGCAGCAGGTCACGGAAGAGCTGATGCGCCGGATCGACGCGGTGAAGAAGAGCAATCCGTTCGCGGTGCTCGGTGCACTGCTCGGGTCGGCATTGATCGGCCCGCTGGTCGATGCATACGCGACCCCGGAGGGCGTGGCCGCGCTGATGAGCGGATTGCCGCCGCGTGGCAATCCGGGAGAGCGTCCACCTGACCTGTCGAATCTGCCACCAGGCAGCGATGCACCGGGCAACACGCCGGCCGCATCGGCACCCAATCAGGCTTCGGCAAGCGCAGCCGCTCCGGGCAGCAACGCGGCGGCCGCATCATCGCCGCCCCCTGCTGCTGCCGCGCCGGCCAGCGAGGTCGATGCAGCGCATTCGCCGCATCAGCAGCAAACCAGCGCCGGCTACCGGAATATCGATGAATTCGTCGTGACCTACCAGCGCAGTGCCGACGGCACGCGCTATGCGGCGATATTCCACCGCTTCGGCCTGTTCTCGTGGAAGTTGTCCGCAATCGACCTGCACGCTTGACAGGGCTCGACAGGACTTGACTGGCTCGGGGTCATCGCCCGAGCCACTGAGGCGGCGTGACTGCCTGACCGGCACGGTTCGCCCGTCAGGCAGTCATCGAATCATTGGATCATTTGCCGTTCGCCGTGGCCGCTTCACGCTCGCGTGCGATTTCGGCCTTCTGCTCTTGCGCCGACGAACACGCAACCAGAATGCTGCAGTTCACGCGATCGAGCAGTTGCGTGTTGCCCGAGCCCATCCACCATCTCGACAGCCCGCTGCGGCACCGGTGGCCGACGACGACGAGATCGGCGTTCAGTTCCGTCGCGAGATTCGCGATTTCGTCGATCGGATAGCCGAATGCGAAATGGCCCTCGGCCTGCACACCGCGCTCGCGCAGCCAGTTCACCCCTTCCTGCAGGATTTCACGCGCGGTTTCCTCGAACCGGCCGCACGCGACGTCGGTCAGCAAACCCGCGCTCTGTGCAATGCTCGAGCGCATGTCGACGACCGACAGCAAATGCGTCTCGGCCTTCAGGTCCATCGCGAGATTGGCGCCGCAGCGCAGTGCCTTGCGCCCTTCGAGCGTGCCGTCGTAACACAGCAGAATCTTGTTGTAGCTAGCCATGAAACCTCCCTATCGCAACAACGAGCCTACGCATTCATCATGGTGCGCCGCAATTCAGGACGCAAGGGATGGAAAACGCTGATTCGCTCCGCGCGGCGCGTGCGCGATGATGCGGTGCACGATCGGTGCGCGCATGCATCGCACCGCACAGGCATGCCCTGAAGAGACGCAGCCGATGCACTAGAATGGCCCGTTCGTACTCCAGCGGGCCACCAGGCGCCGGCGTCGTGCGCGTCGGTCATGCCCGTGTGACAGGCCATCGTCCGATCGGTTCGCCAACCGGCCACGCATCCGGCAGCGAAACGCTGCCGCGCCCGCATACAACGACAACCTACCCATGCTCGTTGCACCGATCGATTTCCGGAACGTCGAAAAGCGCTATGGCGACAAGCTTGTCGTCAACGGCCTGTCGTTCACCGTGCAGGCCGGCGAATGCTACGGCCTGCTCGGCCCCAACGGCGCAGGCAAGACCACCACGCTGAAAATGCTGCTCGGCCTCACGCATCCCGATGCAGGCACCATTTCGCTCTGCGGCGAACCGGTTCCATCGCGTGCGCGACATGCGCGCCAGCGTGTCGGGGTCGTCCCGCAGTTCGACAATCTCGACCCCGACTTCACCGTCCGCGAGAACCTGCTCGTCTTCAGCCGCTATTTCGGCATGTCGGCGCAGGCCGCGCACGCGCTCGTGAAACCCCTGCTCGAATTCGCGAAGCTCGAGAACAAGGCCGATGCGAAGGTCGGCGAACTGTCGGGCGGCATGAAGCGCCGGCTCACGCTCGCCCGTGCGCTCGTCAACGATCCCGATGTGCTGGTGCTCGACGAGCCGACGACGGGCCTCGACCCGCAGGCGCGCCACCTCATGTGGGAACGCCTGCGGTCGCTGCTCGCTCGAGGCAAGACGATCCTGATCACCACGCACTTCATGGAAGAAGCCGAGCGCCTGTGCGACCGGCTGTGCGTGATCGAGGAAGGCCGCAAGATCGCCGAAGGTGCGCCGCACGCGCTGATCGAATCGGAGATCGGCTGCGACGTGATCGAGATCTACGGGCCCGATCCGGCCACGCTGCGCGACGAGCTGGCGGCGTTCGCGAAGCACACCGAGATCAGCGGCGAGACGCTGTTCTGCTACGTGAGCGACCCGGAACCGCTCAGTGCGCGACTCAAGGGTCGCACGGGGTTGCGCTATCTGCATCGCCCGGCCAATCTGGAAGATGTGTTCCTGCGGCTCACGGGCCGCGAAATGCAGGACTGATCGATCATGGACGTGCGCAACTATTCCGCCACCGCCCCGTCGGCACCGCCACGCGTGTCCCGCTTCGCGATCGCGATGCCCGCGAACGCAACCAACTGGATCGCCGTCTGGCGGCGCAACTATCTCGTCTGGCGCAAGCTCGCGCTCGCGTCGATGTTCGGCAATCTTGCCGATCCGATGATCTATCTGTTCGGTCTGGGGTTCGGGCTCGGCCTGATGCTCGGCCATGTCGACGGCGTGTCGTATATCGCGTTCCTCGCGGCCGGTACGGTCGGCTCGAGCGTGATGATGTCCGCGAGCTTCGAGTCGATGTATTCGGGTTTCTCGCGGATGCACGTGCAGCGCACGTGGGAAGCGATCATGCATACGCCGCTTGCGCTCGGCGACATCGTGCTCGGCGAGATCGTCTGGGGGGCAAGCAAAGCGATGCTGTCGGGGGCCGCAATCATGCTCGTCGCGGGGGCGCTCGGTTATGCGCAGTTTCCGTCGATGCTCGCAGCGCTGCCCGTGATCGCGCTCGCGGGCCTCGCGTTCGCAAGCATCGCGATGATCGTCACGGCGCTCGCACCGTCCTACGATTTCTTCATGTTTTATCAGACGCTCGTGCTGACGCCGATGCTGCTGCTGTCGGGCGTGTTCTTCCCGACCACGCAGCTGCCGCCGATCGCGCGGCACGCGGCGCAGGCACTGCCGCTCGCGAACGCCGTCGAGCTGATCCGGCCCGCGATGCTCGGCCGGCCGGCAACCGACGTCGCGCTGCATGTCGCGGTGCTCGCCGGCTACGCGGTCGGCGGGTTCCTGCTGTCCGCCTGGCTGTTCCGGCGGCGAATGATGCGCTGACGGCCGGCGCACCGGGCGCCGGCTTCATGCGACGACGTCACTCGTCGTCGTCGCTCCACGGAATCTCGACGTCGGTCAGGAACGCGACGGTCGCGAGCGGGCCACCTTCCTGGCGGCCGAGCTTGCCGTCCGCGCGATGCCATTCGACGCGGAACTGCGTGCCCGGATCGTCGGCGAGCAGATAAACCGTGCGCAGTTCTTCCTTGTCGGCTTCGTCCACCGGGCCGTCGAACGACACCAGCATCTTCTGCGGCCACAGGCCGTTGACCGGATCGTAAATGCGATCGCCTTGCGGAATGTCGATGCTGGCCTCGACGCCGATCGTTGCGGAGGCCTCGATGATCATCGTGCCGAGTGCGTTCAGCACGGCAGTCGCCCGCGCGGAATTGGCCTGGCGGATCGCGAGATCGCCGCGCGTCAGCGCCTTTTCGAGTCGAGGATGAATCTTCGGTTGGGTCATGCGTTTTCCTGTTTGCTTCTTGTAAATGGCGCCGCACGCGTGAAACGGCGGCGCCGGATGAATACGACGATTGCGCCCGGCCGGCGCACCGCTTGCGCGCGTCAGAACCCGAACGCGACCGCGAGCAGGCCGCTCGCGATCCCGAACACGACGACAAGGATCGCGACGATGGCCAGCATGTAAGGCTTGAACGAACGCGCGAGCATCGCGAGCGACGGCACGCTGATCGGCGGCAGCGTCATCAACAGCGCGGCGGCCGGGCCGACGCCCATGCCGAGCGACAGCATCGCCTGGATGATCGGCACCTCGCCCGCCGTCGGGATCACGAACAGCATGCCCGCGACCGCGAAGGCGACGATCCAGCCGAGATGATTGCCGACGTCCGGGCCGATATGCGGGAACAGCCATGCGCGCGCGGCGCCGAGCAGCAGCACGAGCACGATGTATTCGGGCACGAGCCGCACGGCCATGCGTGCGAGCAGCTTCATCCAGCGCACGAACGGATTGCCGGCCGCGGCCTGCTCGGCCGCCAGCGCGGCGAGCTGCGCATCGTCAATGCGGGCGTCTTCAGGGCGCGCGATCCGGTTCAGCAGATAGCCGATCCCGAATACCATCGCGACGCCGAGCACGAGGCGCAACGCACTCCAGTGCCAGCCGAGCACGAAGCCCATGAAAACCAGCGCCGCCGGGTTCAGCACCGTGTTGCCGAGCCAGAACGCGACCGCGCCGCCCGGCGAGGCATGGCGTGCACGCAGCCCCGCGACGACCGGCGCCGCGCAGCACGTGCACATCATGCCGGGCAACGACAGCAGGCCGCCCGCGGCGACGCTGCCGAAGCCGGTGCGGCCGAGCACGCGCGCGACCCAGTGCGCGGGCAGCAGCGCCTGCACGGCCGAACCGAGCAGCAAGCCGAGCACCATCGCCTGCCAGATCGCCTTGCCGTACGCCCATGCGTAGTCGAGCGCGGCCTTCAGCGACGGCTCGGGCGCGGCCGCCGACGTGCCCATCAGGATCGACTGCCCGATCGAATGATGCTCGGCGGCAACGAACGCCTTGTTGTAGTACGGGAACCATTTCACATAGAACAGCCCCGCGACCGCGATCAGCAGGAAGGTCATCCAGCCGAGTGCCGGACTGGGTTGGGTGCGTGTGGTCGTCATCGTGTGATCGTCGATTGGTTATTGTCGGTGGCGGGCTTCACGCCTGCCGCAAGTGCGGCCGACGCGGGCAGCCCGGCCTGCGCGAGTTGCGCCAGCAGCGTGCGCGCCTGGTCGCACGCATCGGCCGCGTTGGGCCGGAACGTGAACGTCAGCGCCCGGTTCGGCTTGTTGTACGTCGCGCGATAAGTGCGCGCATACGCGGGATCGTAATGCTTGTCGATCAGTTCGGTGAACAGTTCGGCACGCGCGCCGGCATCGATCAACGCCTTCCAGTGCGTCACCTGTTCGCGGCTGTGCAGGCCGATCAGCCGGTGCAACTGCGCCTTGAACGCGTCCGGTTCGTCGAACAGGTGCGCGTAATCCTCGAGGAGGAACGCGATGCGCTCGTCGTGCGCCGCGTCGACATGCACCCACGGCCCTGCGTGAAACGCTTCGATCAACGCGATCGGCAACTGCACGAGCCCGATCCTGCGGCTTTCCGATTCGACGAATACCGGCCATTCGGGGTCGAAACGCCCAAGTGTTTCGACGAGCCCCGAATCGAACCCCTTCTGCGCCGGCTGCGGCTTGCCCGGCAGCGCGCCGAGCAGCGAACCGCGATGGCACGCGAGCGCCTCGAGATCGAGCGTCTGCGCGCCCGCGTCGCGCAGCGCGTTCAGCAGGCGCGTCTTGCCGCAGCCCGTATGGCCGACGAGCGCGATGTAGCGAAAGCGCGTCGGCAGCGAGTCGAGCGTCGCGCACACCGACTGGCGGTACGACTTGTAGCCGCCGTCGAGCTGGCGCGCCTTCCAGCCGATCAGGTTGAACCAGGTCGTCATCGAGCCCGAGCGCTTGCCGCCGCGCCAGCAGTAGATCAGCGGCCGCCAGTTGCGCGGCCGGTCGGCGAACGTCGTGTCGAGATGACGTGCGATGTTGCGTGCCACCATCGCCGCGCCGACGCGCGTCGCCTCGTACGGCGACACCTGTCGGTACATCGTGCCGACGAGCACGCGCTCCTCGTTGCTGAGCACGGGCGCGTTCAGCGCGCCGGGGATATGATCCTCGGCGAACTCGAGCGGCGTGCGCACGTCGATGATCTCGTCGAACTCGCCGGCGCGATCGAGGGTGACAATCAGGTTCTTCAATTTGGCGTCGAACAGGGGCGATGCGGCTCGATGAGCCGCATGGGCACGGAAGGCGGATTGGCGATTATCTCACGGGCCGGCGTCTCGGGCCGCGCGCGGCGGCCGGCGGCGGCGACGCGGCCTGCATCGCGTCGATCAGATGGTCGCGGAACGCGCGAACCGACGCGGGCAGATCGCGCCCCGCCATCGTCTGCACCTGGATGCTGCGCTCGCGCAACTGCGGGTTCGTCACGGGCACGACGACGAAGCCGTCCGCGGCGCAGCGGTCGCGCACCGACAGCAGCCCCGTGAACATCACCGCGCCCGTGCGTCGCGCATAACCGTACATCGCCGCCGTGTTGTTGCTCGTCAGTTCAGGCTCGAGCAGCAGCCCGTCGAGCGCGCATGCGATGTCGATCAGCTGGCGCACCGTGGTGCCGGCCTCGGGCAGCACGTGCGGGTGACGCGCGACATCGGCGAGCGACACCGCTTCACGCGTCGCGAGCGGATGGTCGTGCCGCACCAGCGCGAAGATCGGCGCGCGCTCGGTATGCTCGACGCGCACGCCCTTCTCCGGCGCGAGGCTGAAGCTCAACGCGATGTCCACGTCGCCGTCGCGCACGCGCCGCGTCGCCTCCGCCGGCGACACAACCCACACCGAGAAATCGACGCCCGGATGGCGTGCCTTGAAGCGCGCGAGCGTGCTGGGCAGGAAATCGATCGCGAACCCTTCCGAGCAGGCGATCTTCAGCAGGCTGCCGTGCAGCGCGTCGAGCCCGCTGATGTCCTTCATCACGTGCTCGGCCTCCAGCAGGCTGCGCTGCGCGAACGCCAGAAGCCGCTCGCCGGCCTCCGACAGCGCCATCCCGCGCGGCCGGCGCTCGAACAGCGGTGCGCCGAGCTCGCTCTCGAGTTTCGCGATCTGGCGGCTGATCGCCGAGACAGCCACGTGCAGCCGCGCGGACGCGTCGCTGATCGAACCGGTACGCGCCACCTCGACGAAATACCGCAACGCCAGGCCATGCAGGAAAGCCGCCATCGTTCTGTCTCCACCCGGCTGCCGGCCGCGCTGCTTTGCCTTTTCGGCAAAGAAAGGTTCGAAATTCGATCATTGTGACAAAAAAAACGGCTTTCTAGAATCGATCGCACTTCACGCTGCACGCACAAACCGCGGTGTGCAGCGAACCCGACAGAGGAGACACGACTTGAGCCGTACCGCCGCCATCCAGCACGCGCTGAACCAGTTCGAATCCGGTGCGTTCTTCACGACCCTGAGCCGCCGCGTCGGCTTGCGGACCGAAAGCCAGGAAAGCGGCAACGGTGCCGCGCTGCGCGCCTACCTGACCGACGAGATCGCACCCGAGGCCGCGCGCCTCGGCTTCACGTCGCGGATCGTCGACAATCCCGTCGACGGCGGCGGCCCGTTCCTGCTCGCATCGCGCCACGAAGACGATGCACTGCCGACCGTGCTGATCTACGGCCACGGCGACGTCGTGCGCGGCTACGACGCGCAGTGGCGCGCACCGCTGTCGCCGTGGACGCTGACGGCCGACGGCGACCGCTGGTACGGCCGCGGCAGCGCCGACAACAAGGGCCAGCACACCATCAACCTGGCTGCGCTGGCGAGCGTGCTCGATGCGCGCGGCGGCCGGATGGGCTTCAACGCGAAGCTGCTGATCGAGATGGGCGAGGAAACGGGTTCGCCGGGCCTCGACGCACTGTGCCGTCAGGAGCGCGACGCGCTCGCGGCCGACGTGCTGATCGCATCCGACGGCCCGCGCATCGCCGCCGCGCGCCCCACGGTGTTCCTCGGCTCGCGCGGCTCGGTCAATTTCAAGCTGAGCCTGCGCGCCCGTGACGGCGCGCATCACTCCGGCAACTGGGGCGGCCTGCTGCGCAATCCGGCGATCGTGCTCGCGCACGCACTCGCGAGCCTCGTCGACGCGCGCGGCGCGATTCGCGTCGCGGGGCTGCGTCCGCCGCCGATCCCGGCCGCCGTGCGCGAGGCGCTCGCCGATCTCTGCGTCGGCGGCGGCCCCGGCGATCCGGCGCTCGACGCCGGCTGGGGCGAGCCCGGCCTTACCGCGCCCGAGCGCGTGTTCGGCTGGAACACGGTCGAGATCCTCGCATTCAAGGCCGGCAACCCCGAGCACCCCGTCAACGCGATCCCGCCGGCCGCGTACGCGCACTGCCAGTTGCGCTTCGTCGTCGGCACCGACTGGCAGGCGCTGCATGCGCACCTGCGCACGCACCTCGATGCGCACGGCTTCGCCGACATCGAGATCGACGTCGAGCGCGGTGCCCCGGCGACGCGCGTGTCGCCGGACGATCCGTGGGTCCGCTGGGCGGTCGCGTCGCTGGCGCGGACCACCGGCAAGAAACCCGCGATCCTGCCGAATCTCGGCGGCACGCTGCCGAACGAAGTGTTCGCCGACACGCTCGGGCTGCCGACCCTGTGGGTACCCCATTCGTACCCTGCGTGCTCGCAGCACGCGCCCGACGAGCACCTGCTCGCGAGCGTCGTCAGCGAGGGGCTGCAGATGATGGCCGGCCTCTTCTGGGATCTCGGCGACGACGCCCCGACCGTTCGCCGCGCGGCGCCCGCCGCGGCCGGCGCCACCCTGTAACGCGCTTCGCCCCTTTCACGGGACCTGCCCACACGATGAACACGACCACCCTGACCTCGCAGGAAGCCGCCCTCCCCAGCGCCGCGAAAATCCGGCGCATCATCTTCGCGGCGTCGATCGGCAATGCACTCGAATGGTTCGACCTGATCGTCTACGGCTTCTTCGCGGTGACGATCGCCAAGCTGTTCTTCCCCGCCACGAGCGAAGCGACGTCGCTGATGCTCACGCTCGGCACGTTCGGCCTGTCCTACCTGATCCGGCCGATCGGCGGCTTCGTGCTCGGCGCGTACGCGGATCGCGCGGGTCGCAAGGCGTCGCTGCTGCTGTCGATCGCGATGATGATGGCCGGCACGCTGCTGATCGCGTCGATGCCGACCTACGCATCGATCGGCATACTCGCGCCGCTCGGGATCATGCTGTCGCGGCTGATGCAGGGTTTTTCCGCGGGCGGTGAATTCGCGAGCTCGACCGCGTTCCTTGTCGAGCACGCGCCGCAACGGCGCGGTTTC
Organism: Burkholderia sp. LK4; assembly: GCF_001043615.1. Taxonomy (NCBI): domain Bacteria; kingdom Pseudomonadati; phylum Pseudomonadota; class Betaproteobacteria; order Burkholderiales; family Burkholderiaceae; genus Burkholderia; species Burkholderia sp. LK4. Next base: position 104,868 of record NZ_LDUL01000033.1, on the reverse strand, counting down.
ATGTCGAGCTGGCAGTTCGCGAGCCAGGGCCTCGCGACGCTGCTCGCGTCGGGCTTCGGTGCGCTGCTGACGTCCACGCTGACAACCGCGCAACTCGAAAGCTGGGGCTGGCGCGTGCCGTTCCTGTTCGGGCTCGCGATCGGCCCGGTCGGGCTGTACATCCGCCGTTACGTCGACGAAGGCGTCGAGTTCAAGACGCAGGCACGCTCGGAAGCGCCCGTGCGCGAACTGTTCGCGGATCAGAAGCTGCGGCTGCTGCTGTCGATCGGCGCGCTCGTGATCTCGACCGCGATCAACTACATGGTGCTGTACATGCCGACCTATGCGATCAAGCAGCTCGGCCTGCCCGCGTCGACGGGCTTCGCGGCGACGCTCGCGACCGGGTTCGTGCTCACGCTCGTCACGCCGGTCGTCGGCCACCTGTCCGATCGCACGGGGCGGATCCGCATGATGGCGGCCGCGGCCGTGCTGATGCTCGTCAGCGTGTGGCCGACGTTCGCCTGGCTCACGCGCCACGCGTCGTTCGCAACGATGCTCGCCGCACTGGTCTGGATCGGCGCGCTGAAGGCGATGTACTGCGGCGCGCTGCCGGCGCTGATGGCCGAGCTGTTCCCGTCGCAGACGCGCGCAACGGGGCTCGCGGTCAGCTACAACACGGGGGTCACGCTGTTCGGCGGCTTCGCGCCGTTCGTCATCACCTGGCTGATCAGCGCGACCGGCAACCGGCTGTCGCCGGCGCTCTACCTGATGGGGTGTGCGGTGCTGAGCCTCGTCGCGCTGTTCGTCGCTCGCACCCGGCTCAAGATGCGATAACGGAAGAAACGGCGGCGGCTACGCGCCGCCGGTGCGGCCCGTAGCGGTATCGGCATCGTCGCCGCGCGGGCCGCGTGCCAGTTACGGCGCGGGGTTCGGCTGCAGCTCGTGCAGCGCATCGATCTCGGCGAGGATCTCGTCGGACAGCTTCACGTCGACGCTGCCGATGTTCTCCTTCAACTGCTCGAGCGACGTTGCGCCGACCAGGTTGCTGCGCACGAATGGCCGGCTGTTGACGAACGCCAGCGCGAGCTGCGCGGGCGACAGCCCGTGACGCCGCGCGAGCGCGACATAGCGCGACGTTGCCTCGACGGCCTGCGGTTTGCTGTAACGCTGGAAGCGCTCGAACAGCGTGATGCGCGCGCCGGCCGGACGCGCACCGTTCTCGTACTTGCCGGACAGCCAGCCGAACGCGAGCGGCGAATACGCGAGCAGGCCGACGCCGTCACGATGCGTGAACTCCGACAGCCCGTTCTCGAACGTGCGATTCACCAGGCTGTACGGATTCTGGATGCTTGCGATACGCGGCAGCCCGAGCTTCTCGGCCGCGCGCAGGAACTGCGCGACGCCCCATGGCGTTTCGTTCGACACGCCGATCGCGCGTACCTTGCCGGCCTTCACGAATTCCGCGAGCACGCCGAGGGTTTCCTCGATCGGCACCGTGTAGGCGTCGTCGACCCACGGATAGGCGGGACGGCCGAACGTCGTCGTGCTGCGGTCGGGCCAGTGCAGCTGATAAAGATCGACGTAGTCGGTCTGCAGGCGCTTGAGGCTGCCGTCGAGCGCTTCGGTCAGGTTCTTCCGGTCGAACTGGTTGCCTTCGCCGCGAATATGGCGCGGATTGTGCGGCTGCCGCGCCGGCCCTGCGATTTTCGTCGCAAGCACGATGCGCTCGCGCTGCGCGCGATGCCGCGCGAGCCACGTGCCGATGTACTGTTCGGTGCGCCCCTGCGTATCGGGCTTCGGCGGCACCGGATACATCTCCGCGGCATCGATCAGCGTCACGCCTTGCCCGATCGCGTAGTCGATCTGCTCGTGCGCATCGCGCTCCGAATTCTGCTCGCCCCACGTCATCGTGCCGAGGCCGATCAGGCTGACCTCGATGCCCGAATCGCCAAGTGTGCGGTATTCCATGCTGTTCCTGTCGCGTCGGTGGAAAGCAGGAACGCTATCACATTGAAGCGACCGCTTCAGACAGGCGCCGCACACGCTTACAGGCGGCCTTCGGTACGGGTGCGAGCGTTCACGCGCAGGGCTCGAACGAAGGCGTTGCGGCCCACCGTTACTGCGGCCGCTGGATGAAACAGGTCGCCGACGCATGCGCGACGATCTTGTCATCCGGCGTCTTCAGCGTGCCCTCGGCAACGCCGAGCGAACGCGACAGGTGAATCACGCGCCCTTCCGCAACCAGCTCGACGTCGCGCGGCACGGGTCGCAGCATCTTCACATGCAGATCGACCGTACCGTAGCCGACGCCCGCATCGAGCATCGAATGCACCGCACACCCCGTGACCGAATCGAGCACCGTCGCCGCGAACCCGCCGTGCACGCCGCCGAGCGGGTTCAGGTGCCGGCCGTCCGCCCGCGCCGAAAATTTCACATAACCGAGCTCGACGTCGAGCGGACGCATCGGGATCGTCTCGGAAATCGACGCGAGCGGCGCATCGCCCGATACCGCTGCGCGCAGCAGATCGAGACCAGACAGGGAAAGCGGGTTCATCGGGTTGTCTCCGGGTTGAAAGCGCGTCGCCGCGCGAGTAAGTTCCAAATTGGAACTCATTATTCACAACGACCACGGTCGTTGTCAACGAGGCCGGGCTCGTTGCAGTCGAAGGCGGGTTCTATAATCGAGCCCGCTATTTCGCTGAACCGCCGCAAGAGACTCGACGATGAAATGGGATGACATCGGCACGCTGAACTGTTCGGTCGCGCGTACGCTTGCCGTGCTCGGCGACCGCTGGACCATGCTGATCCTCCGCAACGCGTTCCTCGGCTGCCGCCGCTTCGACGCGTTCCAGACCCAGCTCGGCATCACGCGCCATGTGCTGGCGGAGCGGCTCGCGCGGCTCGTCGACGAAGGCGTGCTGGCCAAGCACGCGTATCAGGAACGCCCGCAGCGTTTCGAATATCGTTTGACGGACAAGGGCCTCGACCTCTACCCGACCCTGCTTGCGCTGACCGCATGGGGAGACCGCTGGAAAGACGACGGCCAGGGGCCACCGGTGCAGTTGCGTCACCGTACCTGCGGCCATCTGATGCACGCGGTCACCGTATGCTCGGCGTGCGGCGAGCCGCTCGACGCGCGCGACGTGCAGCCGGAGCGTGGCCCCGGATGGGTCGCAGCCGAAGCCGCCGGAACGACTTCGGCCGAGGACTGACGCATCGCGCATACGGGAACGCATACGGGAGCGTGTGACGCACACGGATCGTTCGTTGCGTTCGCGCTGCTGTCGCCGGGTCCAGCGAGCCGACCTGGTTGCACTCTCGCACGGCTTGCACGCCGTTACCCTGCCGTCGCATGCGCATTCATGCGCCGCCATCGCCCCCCCATCCGCCGATCGACCCGATCGCATGCACGGATCCCGCACAACGCAACTTTGTGTCACCACCTCTGCCATCGCCGGTCTTCGCGATGCGTCATCCCTTGGCATCCGCACGTGACCGGGCCGCCACGTGTGCGTTACACTCACGGCCCGCTGTCTCGAAATTATTCGCTGTCCAAGATGTTGTCGCGCAATCGCCTCGCCGCTACCTGTCTCGCCGCCTCCCTGCTCGCCACACCGTTCACCGCTTTCGGCAAGACGCAAAGCGAATCGCTGCTCCAGCAGGCGATCGACTTCGTGTCGCGGTGGCTACCGGCCCCCACTCACGAAGCGCCCGCAACACAGGTCGTCGAATCGGCGTTTTCGCCCGATGGCGGTGCCGAAGCGCTGGTGCTGAAAGCGATCGGCGCCGCGCGCAGTTCGATCCGCGTCGCCGCCTATTCGTTCACGTCGCCGCCCGTCACGCGCGCACTGCTCGCCGCCAAGCGACGCGGCGTGAATGTCGCGGTGGTGGTCGACGACAAGGGCAATCGCGCGAAGAGCAGCAAGCAGGCGTTGAACCTGCTCGTCAACGCAGGCATCCCGACACGCACGATCGACGCCTATGCGATCCATCACGACAAGTACCTCGTGATCGACGCCGAGCACGTCGAAACGGGCTCGTTCAACTACAGCGCGTCGGCGGCCAGCCGCAATTCCGAGAACGTCGTCGTGGTGTGGAACAACCCGCAACTCGCGTCGCGCTATCTCACGCACTGGCAAAGCCGTTTCGACCAGGGCACGCCGTACCGTTCCAGCTACTGACACGCGCCGCGCTCACATCGTGTTCGATCCGCCGTGTTGCAGATGATCGGCGAGCATCGCGCGAAGCTCAATTCGGCCGAACGGCCAACGCGTTGCCTGCTTAATGGATTTCAGCCGTCCGCCCCGTCGCGGCACCGGCCTGCGTCGCCGGCGTGCAGCGATTCGCGTGCTCACCCGCGCCGCGTGCCGACGATGTCGACAAGCCGCTGGCGCCGCCCGGCAGCGCGTTGCTCACACATGCGACGCTGAATACCAGCGTGTTCTGGACCATTGGATAAAGAAGATACAGCGCAAACGCGAGATAACCCGCGTACAGAATTCGAACCATGGTGCAATGGAAGGCGATGAACGATTGGACTCGCCCTGTTTACGGCACTGCGCCGGGCACCTTGAGACGTCGCGCACCGGATTGCGCATCGGGGCGAAACGCGGGCCCATGACGCCCGCTTCTCACCGCATCTGCAACGATCCGGGCCAGGCCGAAACCGCCCGCTTCCGGATCGCCGGCATGGCGATACGCTGCGCAATGCGCGATACTGTCCGGCATACGATCCCGTGACCGGCCTCGCAGCCGGGACAAAGGACACGACCCATGCAAATTGCACCGAAACCGGCCAACGAGGCGGCCCGCCTCGATACGCTTCATTCGCTCTCGATCCTCGACACGCCGCCCGAAGAACGCTTCGATCGCCTGACCCGTCTTGCACGCAGGCTGTTCGACGTGCCGATCGCACTGGTCAGTCTCGTCGACGACGATCGCCAGTGGTTCAAGAGCCATGCGGGGCTCGACGTCACGCAAACGTCGCGCGACGTGTCGTTCTGCTCCCATGCGCTGCTCGCGGACAACACGATGGTGATCCAGGATGCGCTGAACGACGATCGCTTCCACGACAATCCACTCGTCACAGGCGCGCCCGGCATCCGCTTCTACGCCGGCCGGCCGCTCGTGGCGCCGAACGGCGCGCCCATCGGTACGCTGTGCCTGATCGACACGCGGCCGCGCTCGCTCGAACCCGACGAGCTCGCGCTGCTCGGCGATCTCGCCCACATGACCGAACGCGAGATCGCCGCGCTGCATTTCGCGACCACCGACGAACTCACCCAGCTGACGAACCGCCGCGGCTTCGAGATCCTGGCCCGCCACGTGCTGAGCCTGTGCGATCGCCTGGGTCGTCACGCGGTGCTGCTGTTCTTCGACCTCAACGATTTCAAGGCGATCAACGACCGCTTCGGCCACGCCGAGGGCGACCGCGCACTCAAGACATTTGCCGACACGCTGACGGGCGCACTACGCGACAGCGACGTGATCGCACGGCTTGGCGGCGACGAGTTCGTCGTGCTGCTGAGTGCCACCGATCCGGCCGACGTCGCCGAGCCGGTCGAGCGCGTGACGCAGGCGCTTGCGCTGCGCAACACGGCCGACGCGCGCGGCTATGACATCCGCTTCAGCGTCGGGTACGTCGACTACGACCCCGCGCACCATCACGACGTGGCCGGCCTGCTCGCATCGGCCGACCAACGGATGTACGAGCACAAGCAGCGCGGCAAGACGGCCGGCGCGTGAGCGCGGGCGCATGCCGCCGCCCTGCCGGTCAATTGCGGTGGCGCGGCTGTGTCAGCTGCCGCACGGCGGCGCGCTGGCCATCGCCTCCGCGATCTGCTCGGGCGTCAGGTCGCGCTGGTGCGTCGCGAGCGACCAGCGGTGTCCGAACGGATCCTCGACTTGTCCGTAGCGGTCGCCCCAGAACATGTCTGCGGCAGGAATCGTCACCGTCGCGCCGGCCGCGACCGCCTTCGCGATCGCCGCGTCCGTATCGGGCACGTAAAGGTGCAGGCAAACCGGCGTGCCCTTCAGGGCCTTCGGCCCGAGCGCGCCGTGTTCGGGCATTTCATCCACCAGCATCAGTGTCGAATCGCCAATCACGAGGCACGCGTGCGCGAGCCGGCCGTCAGGCATCGCCAGCCGAAACTGTTCGCTCGCATTGAACGCGCGCTTGTAGAAGTCGATGGCTGCGGTTGCGTCGGCGCAGATCAGGTGCGGCGTCAGCGTACGCATCCCTTCCGGGATCGGTTTAACGGACGTGGACATGGGTGTCGCTCCTTCGGTCGGTGGTCGTATCGGAATCGGGACGGACGCGCGATGCGCACGCCTCCGATGCTACGACGGACGACCCCGGCGGAAATCGACACGGCGCCCCGCATTTTTTTGTTTTCTCGAGTTTCAGGGCGCTCGGGGTCGCCGCATCGGGCGTCACCCGCCCGTTCGGCCGGCCTCGTTGTCCGGCGTGCCGAACCGCCGGCGACATGCCTCGAGCAGTCCTGCCACCGCATCGAGCGGAAGATCGGCAAACCGGGCAATCGGCAGCATCACGCCGCCCGGCACCCTGGTGCGCGACGAATGCGCCGAGAACTGGTAACCGATATAGCGATTGCCTGCGACGCTGATGATCCGGAATTCGGTGACATCACGCCATGGCGTGACGGGTTGTTCGCGTAAGCCTCCGATCAGCCTGAAACCCGTCTCGTCGATATGCAGCGCCATCCTGCGTCGCGACGACACGAAGAAGGCGGCCCCCGCCAGCGCCAGCAATCCGGCCAGCGCCGCTACCGGCCAGAGCGCCGGGGCGGCCGCATAACCGCACAGGCTTGCCGCGGCCAGCAGCATGCATACGATCGCCCTTCTTTTCAGGCTCCGGCCGTCAACCGCCAGTGTCACCGGCAACTGGCCGGCGATCGTTCCCGCGACCGGATCGACGTGCCAGCCGGAATCGGTGGATTCAAGTGCGTCTTTCATTGTGCGATCGCTCACCTCGACGGCCGCCGGGTGATCGAAGCCGGACACCCAGTCGATGCGCTGAAATGGTCGGCGTGCCGACGGGAAATGATCGCGATCGAAAAAGGTACGCATCGACGCACGCCAGCACGCACTCGTCCACGCGGAACGGGCAGTGCCCGGCCGGCACCGGTCATATTCAGTTGCACACCTTGACGGTGCCGTTGGTCGTGCATTGACCGGTGGCCCAGTGACTCTGCCCTGCCAGATGAGGCGCCAGGCCGATGCCACGGATTGGCGCGGCGGGCGACGACGCCGGAACGGCTGCGGCTGCCGACGCGGTGTCGGGCGACGGCAGCGGAGGCGGCTCGGACGCAGTCTGGCAAGCCGACAGCGCCAGACAAAGCGCGGACGCCCACGGAGCGATGAGGGATCTGGACATGATCTCGTACGCGTTTGCGAAGTTCGCTTCCGGTAACGGCTCGCTGAAGATCGCGTGACCGTCAAACCGTTCGGCACGACCGGTCATGCGGCATGACGATCGTCCAATACTACTCCTCGTGATCGACGTCGTGCGAGCGACCGTTCGGCCAGGTGCCGCCATTCATGCGACGACGCGTGCTAGCGACGGCGCATGCCCCTTCGGTCAGATTTGCGGCAGATCGCGCAACGTGCGCGATTCGTTCGTTGCATCGATGTCGAGCTCGATGCCTTCCGATGCATCGCGATACAGCACGCGTTTGAGCCGGGGCCCGATCGCGGTGGCGTCCGATGCCGAAAAGATTGCGCGGACATCGTTGCCGGACGCGAGCGCGCGCGCCACGTCCGCCACCGGTGCCTCGCTCGGCGTCGCCGCCCACGACCGGTCGGACGGATTCACGGCCGCCCAGCGCACGTGCGTCACGCGCGCGCTGAGCGGATCGATTCGCACACCATTCACCGCAAACATCGACATCGCCATCTCCTTCGAATATTTTTGCGGCCCGCCGTACCGAGGCACGGTCACGGACGGCCCCAGATCTCGCAGACGTTTCCCGCCGGGTCCGCCACGGAAATCGCAACCGTGCCGTCGCCGTAGTCCCACTCGTTCAGGATGCCGACGCGGCACGACTCGAGCCGTGCGACGGCTTCCGACACGTGCGCGACTTCGACGGCCAGCGCAATGCCATGGCCGGTCGGCCGGAACTCCGGATACGGAAACCTGCCGCCGCTGCCGGTGTGAACGGTCAGCGTTGCTCCGCCCATCACAAAGCGGTGCCACGGATTCCCCGCAGCCGACACGCCTTCGGAGTGAACCGGCAGCGCAAGCGCCAGACGGTAGAAATCCACCACCGCCCGAAAGCGATCGTCTTCGACCGGCACCAGGATGCCCAGACTCGCGATCATGTGCGCCCCTCCGGTCAACGCGATTTTCGATGATACATTGGGATGCTTTACAACCGTCAACAGACAATCGTGCACGGGAGAAACACATGACCGACGCCTGGGGAACCTTCCCTGCCAGAATGGGCGACCATCAGGCTTTCATCAGCTTCAACCACGACTTTGCGGAAATCGCGGAAGGCGATCCGCGCACGTCGCTGCTCAGCGTGCGCGTCCCCTTTGCGCATCCGACGCCGGAAGGCCTGCCGACCGGCGACGAATTCGCCGATCTCGCGAAGATCGAGGACCTGCTGGACGCCGCGATCACGGCGAAAGGTGGTGTGCAGGTCGGCCGCATCACCGTCGACGGGCATCGGGATTTCCTTTTCTACGTATCGCTCGACGAAGAGGCTGCGGCGGAGATCATCGACGCGCTGGCCGATCAGACGACCTACGCGTTGCACTACGCGCACCAGGACGATCCGGACAAGGAAGCGTACTGGCAGACGCTCTACCCGACCGACGACGACCGGCAGATCATGCGCGACATGCGCGTGCTGGACGAATTGCGGAAGAAAGGCGACGCCGGCGATGTCAGCCGGCGCGTGATGCACTGGGCGTACTTCCCCGACCAGAGCGACGCGCATCAGTTCGCGGACTGGGCCGAAGCGAAAGGCTATCCGGTCGAATCGGTCGCCCCTACCGAGGACGGCAAGTCGGCCGTACGGTTCTCACACGAGGGCACCATGGCACTGGCCGACATCACACGCCATACGGTCGCGATCAATCGCGAGGTACATTCGTTCGGAGGGGCATACGACGGATGGGAAACCAGCGTCGAACAGGCTGGCCGAGCGGGTTGACCTACCCGCCGCAAGCGACGTGATGCACCGCATCCGGCGCAAAAAACATCCCGGCGGCATTGATGCGCGCCGCCGGGACCAAGGCATCACCGGCCGAAACCGGCGATGGGCCTGAGGGTTCGCTCAGGCACGAGGAAAGCGATACGTGCGGACCAGGCGATCGGATGCAGGGCACGCAACCGGTGCGATTGCGCTGCCCGCCGAACGCCTGTCCGGTTCCGCCGACGCGGCCTTGCGGCGTCGGACGGGCAAAAAGCCCCCGCTCCTGCGCGAGCGAGCGGGGAAATGGTTGACCGGGCCGGGGAAGAACGGTCAACCGGCCAGATTGTGAGCGCCGGCCGCGCAACGATCTGTGCGGCAACTCACCATTTGGTGACGATGCCGCGGCAACCGGCACGCTCCCGTGCCGCGCGGATCGCGTCACGGCCCGAGCGCGACGCCCGCGACCGGCGCGAGCAACACCACGATGACAGGCGACAACACCACCGCCCCGATCATCATCACGCCGTCGGCCGCGAGCGTGACGGGGGTCGCGAGCACGCGCACGGCCTTGCCCGCCGTGGTGATGCGGTCGGTGACGTCGATCTTGTACGAATGCGCAAACGACGACCACGTCTTGCCCTGTGCAAAACCGTCGGCCAGATAACGCGAACCGGCCAGTTCACCCTTCATCTCCAGATCGCTGCTCCCGCGCTTCGTGAAGCCGTCCTCCAGCGCGCGGTCCCAGCCCTCGTCGGTCATATCGGCGCGACGGAGCTGGAGTCGGAACTTGCCCGAGATCTTGCTGCCCTGCGCGACGAATCCATAGAGCGACGCGTTGATCGACTTGCGGTAGGGCGATGCCAGCACGGCACCGAGATGCTCGGGCATATCAAAGATGTAGTGATATTTCTCGCCGAGCACGACGAATTTCTTGCCGTCCTCGCTGACGAGGAATCGGTCGACCGTCTCTTCGTATCGGCCATCTTCGAACAGCATTGCCGTGCAGCCTGTCGGGCCGGCGGCGACAACGATCACGCGCTGCCGTCAGCAGCGCCCTTCTTTTCATGTCTGGAATTTGATCTTGTTTTAATGCAAGCGGATATTTTCAGGCCCGGGGCAAGTCTCCGGCAAGTCGCGGCGGCTGTCAAAGCAGGTTTATTCTATTTTTCCGAGCGACACGATTCCGGCTTCATTTTTTCTGCATCTTTTTTTGAAACCATGTTTCTCGAACACAAGAGCCCGCGCGTCATGACACCGGGTTTCGTCCTCATACCGGTCAGTTGAAAAACCATTCGGCAACCATCTCGATCCAGTCGAGATCGCTGGCGATGTCGATGACGGTTTCGCCGACGATTTCGGCAGTCGATGTGGTCGATGAAGTTGAAGCGTTCGACGCAGTCGACGCGCCCGCCGCCACCGCGCCGGCAGCGACCCCATTCACCTTCGTCATCTGGGCGGAAACACCCGATCCCGGGGCGGCCAGCCGTTCCAGCCAGTCGACGATATTGGCACGCGCATCCTCTTCATCCGCGAAATCACTCCGCTCGAGATAACGGTCGAATACGATCCACGCAAGCGTCTTGCTTCGCGAACCGGATTCGAGATGCCAATCGACAACGCCCGTCCGACCGGACTCCCTGATTTCGAGCGTCGCGGTGAAACAGTAATCGAGATATTCGATCTCAAGTTTCGACGACATGGTTTTCTCCGGTCAATCCGCCCTCTCTGTTCTCGTGATCATCCGCGCTTGCCGGGTTTCGCGACACAGTGTGAATTCTGCATGAAATTCGCGCGACGGCTCATTCCCGCTGGCGGGATCACGATATTCTCATAACCTGTCGATAACGATCGCCGACACATGACTGTACTCGATTTTTCCACCATTCCCCTCGGCGCTTTCGCTCGTGGTTCGGTTCTGCTGCCAGTCACCGCGCTTTCCTGTTCCGGGTATTGCCCTGCTTCGCCATCGCAATCGCACTGCTAAACTCCGGCCAAGACGACCGCTTGCAATACCAGAGGAAAAAATGGCACTCGCCCGCGCACAACAGAATGGCGTAGAGGTCTGGATTGTCCAGATTCCCGGGCACATTCCCTATGCCTATACGCAGCTCAAGCGGGTATTCTCGTGCGACGATACGCGACACCGGGTCGTGACGATCGACCTGACGAAACTGCTGGCATGTGCCGACCGGGACACGACGGACTACGTATTGCCGTCTGTTCTTTACTGGCCACCGGGAAAAGCCGCGGGCATTCGCGAATTCCTCGATCCTGAACAGGACAGGATTCCGGACATGCCGTACATCACGTTTCGCGAGACGAGAACACGAACGCTGCTCGGCATCCCCGGGCTGTCGAAGGTCGGCGTCGCGTCGTTCCGGAACGGCCAGCATCGCGCGCGCTATCTTGCCTATGCAGGTGCAACGACCCTGCCCGTCGAAGTGCACGAGACGGAAGCCGATTTGCTCGTGCAGTACTGTGGCGAGTCACCGTGAAGTACGTTCGGCTTTCGCCCGGCGATGGCTCTCTCGATCAGGACGTCTCGCCGCAAAATATACCGCTTAGAGGCGTTCGCCTCCGTCACGGCTGACGCGATCGCGTCAGCGATTGTCTGCCGGACGCCATGCCGGGTTCATGCACCGCTGCAGCTCGTTGCCAATGCAACGAGGCCCAGGCAAAAAAAATCCCGACACTGTCATTGGTTGTCGGGATCGAACGGCCCTGCAAAGCATGAGGGCACGAGGAAGTCGATACGTTACACCAATGTAAGACTGTTGCGCGCTGTCGGCTCGCGCCAAGTCCCTGTCTCATTCCGCCATAAACGAAAAAAGCCTGCTCACGCGAAACGCGAGCAGGCAAGAAAACGGATCAGCATTCGAGGCACGAGGGCTGTCCAGGAAAGATAACGGCACCGGAAGCGAGAACCTTAGTCGAAAAAGGAAATTGCGCAACTCGCGCAACATCACGTCGACTGAATACGGCCATACAATCTCGCGTCGACGATGGATTGACGAATACCGGCGGCATAGTGGCGATATCCTGTCGCGCTCAACCCTGGCTTTCCGTCAATCACGCGCTGTTCGACCTGGCTTGCGCCTGGCGGAGCGCCCGTCCGTTCAATCGGCCATGTATGGCAAACTTCGGCTCCGAATCGACGCAGCGCGCACTCTTTACCGCAGGGGAATCATGTACGTCTTGATCTATATCGCAGCGGTCGCCGTCGCCAACCTGATGGTCGCTCATTTCGGCCCGGCTGCAACACCGATCATCGCGTTCCTGCTGATCGGTCTCGATCTCGCGATTCGAGACCGGCTCCATCTCGATTGGCGAGGCCGCGCGCTTTGGTCGCGAATGTTTGCGTTGATCGCTGCCGCCGGTGTCGTCAGTTACGCACTCAATCCCGCCGCCAAGGAAATCGCCGTCGCGTCCCTGGTGGCGTTCGGTTCGGCAGCCGTGGCGAGCGCAATCGTGTTTCAACTCGCGCGCCGCTTTCCGATACTGGCGCGCGCAAACGGCGCGAACGTCGCGGGTGCGGCTGTCGACTCCATCATCTTTCCGCTTATTGCGTTCGGGGCCGTGTTTCCGGCGATCGCCGCGCTGCAGTTCGTCGCCAAGGTGGCTGGCGGTGCCTTGTGGTCGTGGGTGGTGTTTCGAAACACTCGATCGGTTCAGGCGGGAATCGCGAGCAATGTGGTCGATCGTTGAGGACAGGTTTGCTTTTCGCGGCATTCGCCACGTTCGAATGCGCGTCTGGCCCGGACGCCCAAAAGCAGCAATCCCGATCTGTCGCGCCATACCCCATCGTCATGCGCTTGCCGTCCGAATAGCGGCGACGACGTTTTGATAGATGAAGGTCGTCGCGCATCCCGCATCTTGTGGCAGCTTCAGCGCCCGACTCACCTGCTCAAGAAAGGGAAACAGCGCGATGACGTTGCGAGGATGGCGCGAATCAGAACCTATCGGGCGAGAACCCTGGCCAAGCGTCTTGCAAGCAGCGTTGCAAGCACTTCCAGCTGATACACGATCGCCACGACGTTGCACGCAATGAGGGCAAAGTCACCAAAATCCACCGGGTGCATGTGATAACCGATTCGGTGGTTATCGACGATTTTTTCAAACGAGGCAATGGCCGACGGGAAGCTGACGACGCTCCCGCAGATCAAGAGAGCGCTGACTCCCGCAATGTGTTTGATCCGTGCCTTTTGCGGCAAAACGCAAGTTGCGAGAAGCAAGCCGATGCCGCCTGCGTTGGAAAAAAGGAAAGACCACGCTATAGGCCAATCCACGGTCCAATCCAGCAAAAAATGGATAAACACAAGCCACGACAAGATCAGCAGGGGCATCGCCGGCGCGACTCCAGCGAGCAGATAAAACGACGCCCTCACTACCCTGAGAGTCGTCATGCCCGTAATCTTTGGCCTTGAATCGGTTTGCCGTTCCGTTGTCTGGGCAACGGGTTTACTCTTTGACCGCATGGATTCCCCGAGAAGCCTCGAATTCCAAATCCTGTGGAGCCCGTCAATTTACCGTAGAACGCCGCTCCGCCAACAGCGCGCGCAAAACACAACCGAAAATTTGACCGCCCGCTCCTTTCGGCACATTGGCGCGGCCGCGTTCCTTCACTCGGATTCCCGGCACCGCAATATTCGACTGCACGAAGTACGACACGCCCCCTCCGTACAACACGCGGCATGTCTACGCGATCGCGATACCGTTGGCCGGAATGCCCCGCTCGTGTGAGCGATACAGCTCAAGCACGACATCGAGTTGTTCGCGACTGGATGTACAAAATGGATGGCTGGCGAGCAGAACGCTCTGGAGACGACGAGGCTCGAATCGACGCTATTGCGCCTGATTGCCTCCCGCAAAGCAAAACAGGCGCCTGAGCGCCTGTTTTGTTAATGCATTCGGTGGGGTGGCTGATGGGACTCGAACCCACGACGACAGGAATCACAATCCTGGACTCTACCAACTGAGCTACAGCCACCACTGTTACTGCTTTTTGTTCTTCGCTGCTTTTGTGTTTCAGCAGCGAAGAACAAGATTATACGAACACTTTTGAATCTTGCAAAGCTTTTTTTTCAAAAACTTCTTCGGCCTCATTCAGATGCGCGCGCGCCTCGTCGAACACGGCCAGATCGCCGCGTGCGAGCTTCTTGTTGTCCGACAGCACACGACGCCAGCCACGTGCACCGGGCATGCCGCGATACAGTCCGAGCGCATGCCGCACGATCGCGCCGAGGTAGGTGCCGCGCTTCAGTTCGGCCGCGCAGTATTCGATCAGCTTCGCCTCGGCCTCTTCGCGCGTCGGCGTCGCTGCGGTCGCCCCATAGAAGCGTGCATCGACCTCCGCGAGCACGTACGGGTTGTGATACGCCTCGCGGCCGAGCATCACGCCGTCGACATGCTCGAGATGCTGCGCAACCTCGTCGAGCGTCGTGATGCCGCCGTTGATGACGATCTCGAGCGAAGGAAAATCGCGCTTCAACCGATACGCATAGTCGTACTTGAGCGGCGGGATCTCACGGTTCTCTTTCGGCGACAACCCTTTCAGGATCGCATTGCGTGCATGCACGACGAACGTTTCGCAGCCAGCCTCGGCCACCGTGCCGACGAAGTCGCGCACGAATGCGTAGTCCTCGACCGCGTCGACGCCGATCCGGTGCTTGACCGTGACCGGCACCGACACCGCATCGCGCATCGCCTTCACGCAGTCCGCGACGAGCTGCGGCTCGTTCATCAGGCACGCGCCGAACGCGCCGCGCTGCACACGCTCGGACGGACATCCGCAATTCAGGTTGATTTCGTCGTAGCCCCACTGCTCGCCGAGCTTCGCCGCGCGCGCAAGATCGTCGCGCTCGCTGCCGCCCAACTGCAGCGCGACCGGCGATTCGTTCGGTGTGAACGCAAGATGTCGCTGGGCATCGCCGAACAACAGCGCGCCCGTCGTGATCATTTCCGTATACAGCCACGTATCGCGCGTCAGCGTCCGGTGGAACGAACGGCAATGACGATCGGTCCAGTCGAGCATGGGCGCGACGGATACGCGGCGGGGAGGAAGCGAGGACGGTACGGACATGGATTTCGGGCAACAGGCCACACGGCGCGGAAACAACCCGGCATTTTACCGCAACAGCGGGCAGGCCTGCCCGGCATGCACGCTACCCCTCGCCCAGCTCCGCATCGACCGCCCGCCGCGCCTCGTCCAGCACGCGCTCGATCACGCGTCGCTCGGTCAGCAGGATCCCGTCCACCTTGACGAGCCGCCAGTCGATCCGCACGGCATCGCCCTGCAGCACGCGGTAATGCGCATGCTCGCCGTCCCAGACCTGCTCGGTCTTCACCTCGATCTCGAAGCCGCGGTACGGCTCGCTGAAATCGCCGAGGTCGCTGCCTCTCGGTTCCATCGCACGCTCCGTGGCGACGCAGCACCAGGCCGCCCGCGCGGCCGGCGCCGTGCGCTCAATCGTATTCGTCGGACAAAAAGGATTTGCCATCGGCCGTCAGGTCGACCCGGTCGGCCGCCGCCTGATAGATCAGCCCCTCGTTCAGCAACGCGTAGACTACGTCGTCGAACGCAGCGGGAACCGGCCGGCTTTCACCGAACTGGTCGATCCATTTCAGCGCCTCGATGGCTTCGGGGGAAAGGATGGGGGTCATGCGTGGCCTCCGGCATCGGTGTCGCTCCATCCTAGCACTTCGTCCGGACGTCGAATACCAAGGCAAACGCGCCGCGCAAATGCCGGGCGGCGCCAACGGGCAGGTTGCCCGCGGCGGCGCACCGGCGCAGGACACACGCTCAGAGGCGTGCGATCGATACTTCGGTCGATTTCACGAGCGCGACGACTTCCGCGCCGACCTTCAGTTCGAGTTCGTCGACCGAACGGGTCGTGATCACCGACGTGACGATGCCGAACGGCGTCTCGACGTCGACCTCGGAGACCACGGATCCACGAATGATCTCCTTCACCTTGCCCTTGAACTGGTTACGTACGTTGATTGCAGTGATGCTCATCAGGTTGATCGCTCCGAAGAAAAAGATCTCAGAACGGGCGGCCGCTGCCGCCCGGATTTAAACGGCCCAGCGGATCTGCCCGACCGGTCGAACGTTGTCTGCCTCGTGCACCTCGCCCGGTGCATCCGTACCGGGCCCGCCGGCGAGCACGCGTTTCAGCACGCGGTCCTCCAGCGCCGCAAATGCGGCCGATGCGCGGGCGCGCGGCCGGTCGAGCGGCACCGGCTGATCCAGCGCCACGCGCCCCTGCTCGATGAGCAGGATGCGATCGCCGAGCGCGACGGCCTCCTGCACGTCGTGCGTGACGAGCAGCGCGGTGAACCGGTGCTCACGCCACAACCGCTCGATCAGTGCATGCATCTCGATGCGGGTCAGTGCGTCGAGCGCGCCGAGCGGCTCATCGAGCAACAGCAGTTGCGGCCGGTGAACAAGCGCGCGGGCCAGTGCCACACGCTGCCGCTGGCCACCCGACAGTTGCGCGGGCCAGTCGTTCGCACGCTCCAGCAGGCCGACTTCGTCGAGCACAGCGCGCGCTTTGTCGCGCGCGCCGCGTCCGAGGCCCAGCATCACGTTCTGCAGCACGGTCTTCCACGGCAGCAGGCGCGCATCCTGGTACATGATCCGCGTGTCGAGCACGCCGCCGCCTTCGCCACGCGTCACGAGCGCGCCGCTGCTCGGCTGCTCGAGCCCGGCGACGAGACGGAGCAGCGTCGACTTGCCGCAGCCGCTGCGGCCGACAATCGCGACGAAGCTGCCGCGTGCGATGCCGAGCTCGACGTCGTCGAGCACCGTACGTGCGCCGAAGCGCTTGCTGACACCCGACAGCGTCACCGCGTCGTCGGGTACCGGGCTTCCTGCCCGCCGCCGTGCGAGCGGAACGATGGACGCACTGCCGTCACGGTCGAGGATCGCCGCATCCCGCGCGTCGCCGTCCGTGACACGCGCCTGCGCCAGTTCGACCTCGAGGTCTGCGCCGGCAAGCGGGCCGTAGGCGGCCGCCGAAGTCGTCGCATTCATGCCTTTGCTCCTGATTGATAAGCCGGGTGCCAGCGCAGCGTCACACGCTCGAGCCATTTCGCCAGCACGTCGGCCAGCTTGCCGAGCACCGCGTACAGCAGGATGCCGACCACCACCACGTCGGTTTGCAGGAATTCACGCGCATTCATCGTCATGTAGCCGATGCCCGACTGCGCCGAGATCGTTTCCGCGACGATCAACATCACCCACATCAGCCCGAGCGCAAAACGCACACCGACGAGAATCGACGGCAGCGCACCGGGCAGGATCACGTCGCGGTACAGCGCAAAGCCACGCACCCCATAGCTCTTCGCCATCTCGATCAGGTTGGCGTCGACCGAGCGGATCCCGTGGTACGTATTGATGTAGACCGGAAAGAACACCCCGAGCGCGACGAGGAACAGCTTCGCCTTCTCGTCGATGCCGAACCACAGGATCACGAGCGGAATCATCGCGAGCGCCGGGATGTTGCGAATCATCTGGATCGTCGAATCGAGCGCGACCTCCGCCGCCTTCGACAAGCCGGTCGCGAGCCCCAGCGCGAGGCCGACACCGCCGCCGATCGCGAAACCGAACAGTGCGCGCCATGTGCTGACTTTCACGTTCGCCCACATTTCCCCCGACGTCACGAGCGACCAGGCCGCTCGCACGACCGCCACGGGTTCGGGCAGCACGCGGGTCGACAGCCAGCCGACGCGGGCGCCGACTTCCCATGCCACCAGCAGCGCGAGCGGCACGAGCCACGGCGCGACGCCGCGCCACGCGCGGGCGGCCAGGGCCGCGCCCGTCGTCGACGTTTTCGTTGTCATCGCAGGCCTCCTGTCACTCAGCTCTGGGCTGCCTTCGGCAGATAGCTGTTGCCGACGATCTCGCCGAACGGGCCGGACAGCGGGCCGGTCGCCTTCGCCGCGCCGTTGCCCTTGATCAGCGGGAACACGAGTTCCGCGAAACGGTACGACTCCTCCAGGTGCGGATAACCGGACAGGATGAAGGTTTCGATGCCGAGATCCGCGTATTCGCGCATGCGCTCCGCGACCTGCTCCGGATTGCCGACGAGCGCGGTACCCGCGCCGCCGCGCACGAGGCCGACGCCGGCCCACAGGTTCGGATACACCTCGAGTGTCTCGCGGCCGCCGCGCTTGCCGCCGTGCAGCGCGGCCATCCGGCGCTGGCCTTCCGAATCCATGTTCGCGAACGCCTTCTGCGCGCGGGCGATGGTTTCGTCGTCGAGGCGGCTGATCAGGCGCTCCGCGTCGCGCCATGCTTCGTCCTCGGTCTCGCGCACGATCACGTGCAGACGAATCCCGAACTTGATCTTGCGGCCGCGGGCTTCCGCGCGGGCACGAATATCGGCGATCTTCTTCGCAACGGCCTCGGGCGGCTCGCCCC
Organism: Burkholderia sp. LK4; assembly: GCF_001043615.1. Taxonomy (NCBI): domain Bacteria; kingdom Pseudomonadati; phylum Pseudomonadota; class Betaproteobacteria; order Burkholderiales; family Burkholderiaceae; genus Burkholderia; species Burkholderia sp. LK4. The sequence continues at coordinate 86,307 of NZ_LDUL01000033.1, read as the reverse complement.
AGGTCAGGTAGGTGTCGATGTGATCGGCCGCGATCTGATGCGCGGCCGGCGACGAACCGCCGAACCACAACGGCGGATGCGGACGCTGCACGGGCGGATACAGCGCCTTGCCGCCCTTCGACTGCAGGTGCTTGCCGATGTAGTCGAACCCGCCGTTGTCGTGCGACGCGGACAGCAGCCCGCGCCAGATGTTCAGGAAGTCGTCGGTGATTTCGTAGCGCGTGTCGTGATCGGCGAACAGGCCGTCACCCTCGAGTTCGGCGGCATCGCCGCCCGTCACGACGTTGATCAGCAGGCGGCCGCCCGACAGACGGTCGAACGTCGCGGCCATCCGCGCCGACAGCCCAGGCGACGCGATACCGGGGCGGATCGCGACCAGGAACTTCAGGCGCTGCGTCGCCGGGATCAGGCTCGACGCAACGACCCACGCATCCTCGCAGGAACGGCCGGTCGGCAGCAGCACGCCCTCGTAGCCGAGCGTGTCGGCCGCAACCGCCACCTGCTTGAAGTAATCGTAATCCGCGGCGCGTGCACCTTCGGCCGTACCGAGATAACGGCTGTCGCCGTGCGTGGGGATAAACCAGAACACATTCATCTGCTGCTCCTGCTTGACTGTCCTTGCCGGAATTTGAAAAAACACCGCCCTGCTCGCGTCGCGGATCAGCGGCGCATGCATGGTGTGCGTTCGAATCGGGATGGTTCGCCGGTCAGGCCGTGCAGCGGGCGAGGACGCGATTGCACGGCTGTTTCTGGGAAATCAGTCTAGGGATCGGTACAGGGCTTTGGAACGATTTTTTTGAGCTTAGGTTTTCCGCTTTCGTGATTAGCACGACGCTGGAGCGAATATCACCGCGAGCGGGCCCTATAATGGCGCACCTATCCGAATAACTCCGCGCGTACAGCCCCGGCCGTGCGCGCCTGCGGTGCACTCATCGATGCAGAAAGTCATCCTGCCATTCCTGTCCGGCTTCCTGGCCGCCCTGTTCTTTCGCGAAGCCACGCTCGCACTCCTTCATACGGCCGACCTGATCGCCGCAACCGGCTTCTCCACGCAGCCGTTCGCGCCGCTCGGCATTCCTGAATTTGTCGCGAATGCGCTGATCAGCGCATGCTGTGCGATCCCGATGGCGTGGCTGCTGCGCGTCTCGCCGGAACGCGAGGCATCGTGGATCGGCGCGCTGGTGTTCGGCGGCATCGTGCTGACGGCCGCCCGCGTGTTCGCGATCGATCCGCTGCGCGGGATCTGGCCGTCGGGCAACATGATGCCCGTGCTCGCCGCCGGCTTCGCGGCAAACGCGGTATGGGGCTTCGGCGCGCTCGTGTTCATGCGCGCGTTCATGTCGGACGACGCCGGCGACGAGTAACGCGGACGCAAGCGCCACGCCCTTCGGCCGCCGGGCGGTCGACATCCATGCAAAAGGCCGCCTGCACCTGCAGGCGGCCTTTTCGTTTCCGGCTCGCGCGTCGGTCGGCCCGACGTCAGTCCTGCAGATTCCGCAGCGGATGCGTGTCAGGTGTCCACGGGCTGTCAAACATCGCGAGCACGTCTGCACGATCGATATCGGCGGACGACTTGAAACGCCAGACCGGCTGGTGGTCCTTGTCGACGATCAGCGCGCGCACGCCTTCGATCACGTCGCCGCGCGCGAACGTCGAGCGCGTGAGGTCGAGATCGCGCCGCAGGCAATCGGCCATCGTCGCGCCGCGTGCACGTTCGACGACTTCGAGCGACACGGCCATCGACAGCGGCGACAACTGTTCGCGCATCGCATGAGCCGCCTTCTCGATCCATCCGTCGACGGCCGCGCAATCCTGCTCGGCGTCGAGCGACGCGAGAATCGCGCCGATGTCGGGCTGCGCGAAATGCCGGTCGATCCCCGCGCGCGCGTCGGCCAGCGCCGACGTGTCGGGCGTCGGCACGACCTTGTGTGCGGCGGCCGCTTCGGCTACGCACGCGACGGCCTGCGCGCCGCTGTCGATGCGCACGTGGCGCAGCGTGTCGAGCAGCGCCGGCAGCGCGGCATCGGGCAGATAGACGTCGGCGAGCTGCGCGTACAGCGCGCCGGCTGCGTCGAGCGTCGCGCCGGTCACGGCGAGATAGCGGCCGATCGCGCCGGGTGTGCGCGCGAGGAACCAGCTCATCCCGACGTCCGGGAACAGGCCGATACGCGTTTCCGGCATCGCCATCTTCGTCGAGTCGGTCACGACACGCAGGCCGCCCGTATGCCGCGCCGCCTGCGAAATGCCCATGCCGCCGCCCATCACGACGCCGTGCATCAGCGCGATGTAAGGCTTCGGATAGGTGAAGATCGCGTGGTTCAGCGTGTATTCGTCGATGAAGAACGTATCGACCGCATCGCGGTCCCCGCGCTGCCATGCGTCATGGAAGAAGCGCACGTCGCCGCCCGCGCAGAACGCGCGCGGATGCGGGCTGTGCACGACGATCGCGACGACCTCGGGATCGTCGCGCCACGCGTCGAGCGCCTGCTGCATCAGCCGGATCATGCCGACCGACAGCGCGTTCAGCGCCTTCGGGCGATTCAGTTCGAGAAAACCGATGCGGTTCGCGACATACGCGCGTACGTCGGGCTGGGCGGATTCGGCGGAATCGGCTGCGGAAGTGGGGGTGGAATCGGTCATGAGGGCCATCCGGCAAATGGCAGTCGCACGCTCAGTGCGCCTGCATCTTCGAAAACAGGTTCAGCACGACGACGCCTGCAATGATCAGGCCGAGGCCGATCACGGCCGGCAGGTCCGGCACCTGGCGATAGAGCAGCATCGCGACGAGCGTGATCAACACGATGCCGGCACCCGACCAGACGGCATAGATGATGCCGACGGGCATCGTGCGCAACGTGAGCGACAGGCAGTAGAACGCGATGCCGTAGCCGGCGACGACGAGCGCCGACGGCCAGAAGCGCGTGAAGCCGTCCGCCGCGCGCAGCGCGGACGTGCCGACCACTTCCGCGACGATCGCGATCGCGAGCCATGCGTAACCGGGAAGCTGCATCGCTCAGCTCCTTGCGAGGGCCAGCACGGCGTAGTCGTGGCCGAGCTCGGCACACAGCACCTCGACGACGAATTCGTGATCCGCGCGTTGCGGCAGCCCGGACGCGGTGATCGAGCCGATCACGCCGGCGCCGGCGACGGTCAGCGGAAACGAACCCCCGTGCGCCGAATATTCGGCGATCGGCAGCCCGTGCTTGTCCGCCAGCGTCGCGCCCGCCTGCTGCATGCGCAGGCCGATGGCGTACGAGCTGCGGCGGAAATGCGCGACGACGTTGCGCTTGCGGCGCACCCAGTCGGCGTTGTCGGGCGTGGCGCCGGCGAGCGCCGCGTAGAACAGCGGCTGGCCGAACGTGACGATGTCGAGCGCGACCGCATGGCCGCGAGACGCCGCGAGCGCATGCATCCGGTTGCCGAGCGCCCACGCACGGGCCGGGTCGAAATGGGGAAACACGAGCGCCTGTTCCTGCGCGCCGATCGATTGCAGATCGTGAGCGATGTCCATGAATCCGTCGATGCAGTAATGAGAGTTGCAACGGCGCCGATGCGATCGCGCAGGGCGTCGCTGGCGAAGAGGCGAAACAAACCGTTCGATTCTAGCGCACGCGCCCGACGTACCGTCCCTACAAGACACGACACGCGATTGTCAGAAAGTGCTTGCACCCGTTCGGGTAACTCCTTATAATTCATTTCTTCGACGGACGCGGGGTGGAGCAGTCTGGCAGCTCGTCGGGCTCATAACCCGAAGGTCGTAGGTTCAAATCCTACCCCCGCAACCAACGTCCAGATTCATGCAAAAAGCCCGGCTCCGTGCCGGGCTTTTTGTTTTCCCGTCGCATTTCCCGCCCCTCTTCGCGCATCCGCACCTTCCGCTTCGCGCGACACGCAGCCGGCATGCGCAGGCGTTCAAGAATGCCGCGACCCGGTGATACACTCGCATCACCTCGTCCCTTCCACTCGACATGAAATTCTGCTCCGTCTGCGGTCACGAAGTCATCGCGCGCATTCCTCCGGGCGACAACCGCGAGCGCTTCGTCTGCGATCACTGCGGCACGATCCACTACCAGAATCCGCGCAACGTCGTCGGAACGGTCCCGGTCTGGGGCGATCAGATCCTGCTGTGCCGCCGCGCGATCGAACCGCGCTACGGGTTCTGGACGCTGCCCGCGGGCTTCATGGAAATGGGCGAGACGACGGCCGAAGCCGCCGCGCGCGAAACGCTCGAGGAAGCCGGTGCGCGTGTCGAGGTGCAGAACCTGTTCACGCTGCTCAACGTGCCGCACGTGCACCAGGTCCACCTGTTCTACCTCGCGCGGCTCACCGATCCGGGATTCGAAGCCGGCGAGGAAAGCCTCGAAGTGAAGCTGTTCGACGAAGCCGACATCCCGTGGGACGAAATCGCGTTCCCGACCGTCAGCCAGACCCTGCGATTCTTCTTCGCCGATCGCGCCGCCGGCGACTACGGCGTGCACACCGGCGATATCTTCCGCTCGCTGCGCAACGGCTGAGCCCTCGCCCCATGGTCCCCTGGCTCGGCCCGGACGATCCGTTTCCGCCCATCGAACGCGCGCTCGGCCCCGCGACCGGCGCGCCGGGGCTGCTCGCCGCGAGCGCCGACCTGCTGCCGTCGCGCCTCATCGACGCATACCTGCGCGGCATCTTCCCGTGGTATTCGGACGGCCAGCCCGTGCTGTGGTGGAGCCCCGACCCGCGCATGATCCTCGTGCCGGACGAGTTCAAGGTGTCGCCTTCGCTGCGCAAGACGCTGAAGCGCGTCCTGCGCGAACCCGAATGGGAAGTGCGCGTCGACCACGACTTTCCGGGCGTGATGCGCGCCTGCGCGCAGGCGCCGCGCCGCGGGCAGCGCGGCACGTGGATCACGGCCGAGATCATCGATGCATACACGTCGCTCTACCGGTCCGGCAACGCGCACAGCATCGAGACCTGGCACGACGGGCGACGCGTCGGCGGCCTGTACGGCGTGTCGTTCGGGCGGATGTTTTTCGGCGAGTCGATGTATGCGGACGCGACCGACGCATCGAAAATCGCGCTGGCCACGCTCGTCGCGCACCTTCGCGAGCAGGGGCTGGAAATGATAGACTGCCAGCAGAATACGTCGCATCTAGCGTCGCTCGGCGGCCGCGAGATCGCACGCAAGGCCTTTGTCGCTCACGTGCGCAGCGCGGTAGCCGAACCGCCGATTCCGTGGCAGTTCGACAAGCGCGTGCTCGCCGCGCTGACGGGCCGCGCCGAAACGGCGCCTCCCTCCGGGATCGAGCGCTAGCGCGGCACTCCCTCCCTGCAACGAGAGCTGCCCATGACTCATCCGACTGAGCTGCCGCTTTCACCGCTTTCGGCGCTGCAATTCTATGCAACGGCGCCCTATCCGTGCAGCTATCTGGACGGCCGCGTCGCGCGCTCGCAAGTCGCGACGCCGAGCCACCTGATCAATTCCGACATCTATACCGAGCTCGTGAAGGCCGGCTTCCGGCGTTCGGGCGTCTTCACATACCGCCCGTACTGCGACGGCTGCCGTGCCTGCGTGCCGGTGCGCGTCCCCGTCGACGCGTTCGCGCCGTCGCGTACGCAGCGCCGGATGTGGAAGCGGCACCGCACGCTCGTCGCGACGGTTTCGCCGCTGCACTACGACGAAGAGCACTACGCGCTCTACATGCGCTACCAGTCCGCACGCCACGCGGGCGGCGGCATGGATCGCGACAGCCGCGACCAGTACGAGCAATTCCTGCTGCAGAGCCGGATCAATTCGCGCCTCGTCGAATTCCGCGACCTCGACACACCGGGCGGCGAGCCCGGCAGGCTGCGCATGGTCAGCATGATCGACATCCTCGGCGACGGACTGTCGTCCGTTTACACGTTCTTCGAGCCCGACGACCAGCACACGAGTTACGGCACCTACAACATCCTGTGGCAGATCGAGCAGGCCAGGAGCCTCGGCCTGCCCTACGTGTATCTCGGATACTGGATCCGCGAGAGCCCGAAGATGGCCTACAAGGCGAACTTCCACCCGCTCGAAGGGCTGATCGACGGCCGCTGGAAGATACTCGATCCGGATCGGATCGACCTGCCGCCCGTCGACGCGGCACTGGCCCGCGCGCCATTGCCGGGCGGACATTCCGGCTCGGGCTGACGCGCGCTGCAGGGGCGAGGACGCGAAGCGCGCCCCTGCCGCTCAACTCCCGGTAAAATACCGGGTTGTCATCCATTCCGGCTGTCCGCCCTATTCCCGTGTTCAGTTCCCTTTATCCGCTGGCCCGCGCATCCCTGTTCAAGATGGATGCGGAAGACGCTCACCACCTCACGCTGCGCGCGCTCGGCGCGGCCGGCCGCACGGGCCTTGCCTGCGCGCTGTCGGCCCGCGTGCCCGACGCGCCGCGCACCGTGATGGGGCTCACGTTCCGCAACCCGGTCGGCCTCGCGGCAGGCCTCGACAAGGACGGCGCGGCCATCGACGGCCTTGCGGCACTCGGCTTCGGCTTCATCGAGGTCGGTACGGTTACGCCGCGCCCGCAGCCCGGCAACCCGCGCCCGCGGATGTTCCGCCTGCCGCAGGCCGAGGCACTGATCAACCGGATGGGCTTCAACAATCACGGTGTCGACCAGTTCGTGAAGAACGTCCAGGCTGCCCGCTATCGGGGCATCCTCGGCCTGAACATCGGCAAGAACGCCGATACGCCGATCGAGCGCGCCGCAGAGGATTACCTGTACTGCCTCGAGCGCGTGTACCCGTTCGCGAGCTACGTAACGATCAACATCTCGTCGCCGAACACGAAGAACCTGCGCCAGCTGCAGGGCGCGGGCGAGCTCGACGCGCTGCTCGCGGCGCTGAAGGACAAGCAGCAGCGCCTTGCCGACTTGCACGGCAAGCTCGTGCCGCTCGCGCTGAAGATCGCCCCCGATCTCGACGACGAACAGGTCAAGGAAATCGGCGACACGTTGCTGCGCCACAAGATCGAGGCGGTCATCGCCACCAACACGACGCTGTCGCGCGCGGCCGTCCAGGGCCTGCCGCATGCGGACGAAGCCGGCGGCCTGTCGGGCCGCCCCGTGTTCGACGCGTCGAACGAAGTGATCCGCAAGCTGCACGCAGAAGTCGGCAGCGAAGTGCCCATCATCGGCGTCGGCGGCATTTTCTCGGGCGAGGACGCCCGTGCGAAGCTCGCGGCCGGCGCAGCGCTCGTGCAGCTCTACACGGGCTTCATCTACCGCGGCCCCGCGCTCGTCGCGGAATGCGTGAAGGCCGTCGCCCGCGAACGCACCGCGTAATATAGGCATAAACAAACGGTATTTAGAGGCCGATTGCATTTTTGCTATCATCGACCCTCATTACCAGAATCAATGACCCGGACAGGGCAAGGAAACACACGATGAAGATTGCGCTGCTGAAGAAGCTGCTGGTTGCCGGCCTGATCGGCACGTCGCTCGCTGCCGCCACCGCGCATGCGGCCGACCTCCTCGACCAGGTGAAACAACGCGGCACGCTGCGGGTCGGCCTCGAAGGCACGTTCCCGCCGTTCAACTCGAAGAACCCGCAAGGCGAACTCGTCGGCTTCGACGTCGACATCGCGAAAGCCGTGGCCGCGAAGCTCGGCGTGAAGGCGGAATTCGTGACGACCGAATGGAGCGGCATCATTGCGGGTCTGCAGGCCGGCAAGTTCGACGTGATCTCCAACCAGGTCGGCATCACCGACAAGCGCAAGGAAACGCTCGACTTCTCGCCGCCTTACACGTTTTCGTCCGCGCAGCTGATCCAGCGCAAGGACGACACGCGCGAGTTCAAGTCGCTGGATGACCTGAAGGGCAAGAAGCTCGGCGTCGCGCTCGGCACGAACTACATGGACATGGCGAAGTCGGTGCCCGGCATCGACGTGAAGACGTACCCGGGCGCGCCCGAGTACCTGCGCGATCTCGCGGCCGGCCGACTCGACGCCGCGCTCAACGACCGCCTGATGCTCGCGTACCTGACGAAGAATTCGCAACTGCCGCTGCGCCCGGGCGCGAACGTCGGCTCGGCGAACCCGTCGGGCATCCCGTTCAAGAAGGGCAACCCGAAGTTCCAGAAGGCGATCGACGACGCGATGGCGCAACTTGAGGCCGACGGCACGTTCACGAAGATCTCCGACAAATGGTTCGGCATCGACGTGACGAAACCGATCAAGTAAGTACGCCTGCATTTCCCGCCGGACGGCGGGCCGGAAAGGGCGGCATCCGTAACGATGCCGCCCTTTGTTTTGTTCGTCCGGTTTATGATTGCGCTTTCGCGCACGCATTCGATTCGTATTCCATGTCGACAACGTCCCTGCTCGTCCAATCGCTGCCGGTGCTCGCCCAGGGTGCCGTGCTGACTGTCAAGTTCGCCGTGCTGTCGATGGTGTTCGGCCTGCTTGGCGCCGTCGTGCTCGCGATGATGGGCATCCGGCAAAGCGAAGCGCTCGACGGCTTCGAACGCATCTGGGTCAACGCGCTCGCGTGGCTGGCACGCGCGTACGTGAGCCTGATGCGCGGCACGCCGCTGCTCGTGCAGATCTTCGTCATCTATTACGGGCTGCCGAGCCTCGGCATCTCGCTCGACCCGACGCCCGCCGGCGTCATCGCGCTGTCCGCGAACGTCGCGGCGTACATGTCGGAAAGCATGCGCGGCGCGATCAACGGGATCGCGCGCGGCCAATGGCTCGCCGCGTACAGCCTCGGGCTGTCGTGGGGGCAAACGCTGCGCTACGTGATCGGTCCGCAGGCGCTGCGCATCGCGGTGCCGAGCCTGTCGAACAGCCTGATCAGCCTGATCAAGGACACGTCGCTCGTGTCCGTGATCACCGTGACCGAACTGCTGCGCAGTGCGCAGGAAGTGATCGCGGCGACCTATCAGCCGCTGCCACTTTATCTCGCCGCCGCGGCCGTGTACTGGATCCTGTGCCAGGTCCTCGAATGGGTGCAGCGCTGGTACGAAAAACGCCTGTCGCTGCCGACGCGGCACTGAGCACCGGCCGTTCGCCGGGCCGCCCGCGCGCGCCCGGCGCCTTCCTTCCCGCTTACTCGCCCGAATAGCGCACGCCGAGCGCCGCTCGCGCGGCATCGGTCATCGCGATCATCTGCCGCGAATGGTCGTGCGTCATGATCGGGCTTTCGGTCTTGCCCGCGCGCAGCAGGTCGCAGAAGTGCGCGGTCTCGTAGTTCAATCCGCCGCCTTCAGCCGGTGCGTCGAGTTCGACGGTGCGCCCGTCCGCATAGCTGATCGTCGCGCGCACCGGGTTCCACCACTTCTCGTGAATCGTTACATGGCCGCCGGCTGCGGCAATCAGCGCGTCGCCACGCCCCATCACGTCGAGCCCGCAAAAAAGCTGGGCGATCCCGCCGTGCGCATGCACGCTGTTCAGGCTCGCGAACAGGTCGACACCCGTCGCGCCGACGCGGCCGAGCGTCTGTACGTCGAGCGCCGCACCGAGCCAGTCGACCGCGAGAAAGGTCTCGTAGATCCCGATGTCGAGCAGCGCACCGCCCGCGCGATCGAGGCGATAGACGGAATGGTCGCCGGGTACCGACGACGACGCGCACCCTGCCCGTACGAGCCGGATCTCGCCGATCGGATCGTCCTGCAGGTGCGCGCGCAACTGACGGTACAGCGGGAAGAACGGCGGCTTCATCGCCTCCATGAAAAGCCGCCCGGCGTCGCGTGCCGCTTGCAGCACGGTGTCGAGCTGCGCCGCGTTCAGCGTCGCGGGTTTTTCGCACAGCACGGCCTTGCCGGCGGCAAGCGCGGCCAGCGTGTACTGCGCGTGACTGTCATGGAGCGTCGCGATGTAGACCGCGTCGATATCGCTCGCGAGGAGTGCTTCGAGGCTGGCGGCAGGCGAACCGCCGTATGCGCCGCAAAAGGCTGCCGCGGCGTCCGCGCGGCGAGCCCAGGCACCGGCGAGCGTGGCGCCCGGCACATGTGCGAGGCTTTGCGCGAAGCGGCGCGCAATGCTGCCTGCGCCGATGATGCCGAAGAGCACCGGGCGATGGTCGTTGTCGTTCATCCTGATCTTCCGTGTCGGTCGTATGACGGTGGCCGGCACGCTGCCGGCCGGACGTCATGATAAACGGCCCGGCGGCACACGGATGAGCGAAACGCGCCGCGTCAGGCGCGCATGGGCACGTCGACGGAGAAATCGCGCGAGATCTCGTCGGCGCTGAAATCGATCAGCGCGAGCGAAGCGGCTTCGGCTTCGCGCGGGTCGCGCCGCTCGATTGCGTCGACCACACGCGCATGCGCCTTCACCACGACGTCGTGCGCGCCCTCCTTCTGCACGACACGCGGATTCACGAGGCGCACCGCGCCGCGTACGATCGCCGCCATCTGCTGGAAGAACTGGTTACCGCTCGCCTGAACGATCCGCGTGTGCAGCAACTCGTCCGCCGTGTCGTAACCGGGGTCGCCCGGCTGCAGCACCTTGAACGCATCGAACGCTTCACGGATGCCCGCGATGTCCGCCGCCGTTGCGCGCACTGCCGCCTGCGCGGTCGCGCGCGGTTCGATCAGCATCCGGAATTCGATGACGTCGCGCATGAACTGCGGATCGGGTTTCGCCCGGAAGCGCCAGCTCACCACGTCTTCGTCGATCATGCGCCAGTCGCGCATCGGACGCACGCGCGTGCCGACTTTCGGACGCACGTCGAGCATGTCGCGCGCAAGCAACATCGACAACGCTTCCCGCATCACGGTGCGACTCACATCGAACTCTTTCGACAGCACGTCCTGCGGCGGCAAGATGCCGCCGTACTTGTCTTCGACGATACCCGAGACAAGCCCATCCATCACTTTGGCGACCAGTGACCGGTCTTTGCCCTGCTCCATGACACCTCCCCGTGCGTCGATTTGCGAACACCTGCTCCGCAGTTCCGCCGGCCCTGGTTACGACTGTTCTTATGATCTATAAGTTGATGAGTTCGAGGACATTTCGCTATCTGGTAAACACCTGACAGGGTTATCCCTCTTTTTGACGGGGTGATTTATACGGCTAAAAATAAGGCCCGGGAAGCGCATTGCGCCTACCGGGCCCCGAATTCCACAAGATTTAAACATTCAGTTCATTACGGTACATGGCATACCGTTACGGACTGCTTTCCATATCTTTCAATTGGCCGAATAAACGATCGTTTCAACGCCGTTTTCCGTGCCGAGCAAGCACAGATTCGCGCCGCGCTCGGCGAACAGGCCGACCGTCACGACGCCCGGCCATGCGTTCACCTGCGCTTCGAAGCCGCGCGGGTCGGCGATCTGCAGCCCCTTCACGTCGATGATCTCGTTACCGTTGTCGGTGATGTACGGCGCACCGTCCTTCGTCACGCGCAGCACGGGCACGCCGCCGAGTGCGGTCACGCGCCGGCCGATCGCCGTGCGTGCCATCGGCACGACTTCGATCGGCAGCGGGAATGCGCCGAGCACCGGCACGCGCTTGCTGGCGTCGGCGATGCAGACGAACGTGTCGGCCACCGATGCGACGATCTTCTCGCGCGTGAGCGCACCGCCGCCGCCCTTGATCATCGCGCCGCCCGCGTCGATCTCGTCGGCGCCATCGACGTACACCTGCAGCGAGTCGACCTCGTTCAGGTCGAACACCTTGATGCCGTGCGATTTCAGGCGTTCGGTCGTGGCGACGGAGCTCGACACGGCGCCGCGATAGCGCGCCTTGACGACGGCGAGCGCGTCGATGAAGCAGTTGGCGGTCGAGCCGGTGCCGACGCCGATCACGGCACCTTCCGGCACGTTCTGGATCACGTAGTCGGCGGCGGCCTGGCCGACGAGGCGTTTGAGTTCGTCTTGAGTCATGGAGTGGTAAAGCTGCGGGATTGCGGAAAACCGCCAGTTTACCGGAGTCGGATGACGGCCCGCGTTTTTCGGCGTGCGGGGCGCCGCGGGTTCAGGGCTCACCTGCCGCGGGCGCATGGTCCGCGGGTTGCGTGCCGGCGAAGTACTTGTCGAGCAACGCCTGCGCGATCGCATCGGTTTCGGCGTCCGGATTACCCGCGTAGTCGGCCGGCCTGAAATGCATCTGAAACGCCGCGAACACGCGTCGCGTACGTTCGTCGAGCACGCCGTCGGTCGCCACGTCGTAGCCGTAGCGCGCGAGCTTGAGCTGCAGTTCGCGCACGTCGACCGGCGCATGCGGATCACGACCGGCGAGCCGCGCCGCCACGGTCGCGGCGTCCGGCCACGCACCGACACCGGCCTGCGCCAACGCATGCCACGGGAACAGCGGCCCTGGATCGATCTTGCGTTGTGGCGCGATGTCGCTGTGCCCGACCACGCGCGTCGAAGGAATCGCGTAGCGCGCGACGATGTCCTTCGACAGCCGGGTCAGTGCGGCGACCTGCTCGGGCGGATACGGCTGCCAGGTGCGGTTCTGCGGATCGAGCGGGCCGCGGTTCACGTTCTCGATGCCGATCGACACCGCGTTCAGCTCGGTCGTGCCCTGCCACTCGCTGACGCCCGCGTGCCATGCGCGCTCCGATTCCGGAACGAGCTGGTAGACGACGGGCAGCCCGCGCTCGATGCGCGGCTGAGGCGGGATCACGTAATGCACGCTGACCGAATCGCCCGTCAGCGTGCGCAGCGATTTCGCCTCGTCGCTTTCGGTGTAATGCATCACGAGAAACCGGATCCGCGAATCGGCACCGCGCGCGTGCAGGCTCGTGTCGGCATAGTAGGTGCCGCGTTCGACGAGCGTCGGCGACGTGCAGGCAGCCAGCAGGCACAGCACGGCGCAGGATGCGCCTATGCGGAACAGGGTCATCGGTCGCGCGCTCCGGAGGGCCGCGTGCCGCACCGGATCGCGGCACGCGTCGTTCGGGTCATTGGAGGCCCGCGCAAGCCGCGCGGGACGGCCTGCGTCAGCCCTTCACGCGCCGCTGGCGCACGGCTTCGTACAGGCACACGCCGCTTGCGACCGACACGTTCAGGCTTTCGACGCTGCCGGCCATCGGAATGCTCATCACTTCGTCGCAGGTGTCGCGCGTGAGCCGGCGCATGCCTTCGCCTTCCGCGCCCATCACGAGCGCGACGGGGCCGTCGAGCTTCGTTTCGTAGAGCGTTGCCGAGGCTTCGTCCGACGTGCCGATGACCCACACGCCGGCGTCCTTCAGCTCGCGCAGCGCACGGGCGAGGTTCGTCACCGTGATGTACGGCACCGTATCGGCCGCGCCGCTCGCCACCTTGGCGGCGGTCGCGTTCAGGCCGACCGCACGGTCGCGCGGCGCGATCACCGCGTGCGCGCCGGCCGAATCGGCGACACGCAGGCATGCGCCGAGGTTGTGCGGATCGGTGACGCCGTCGAGCACCAGCAGCAGCGCGGGGCCCTGGATGCCGTCGAGCAGTTCGGACAGGTTCTGCGCGAGCGGGATGTCCTCGACACGCGCGACGACGCCCTGGTGGCGCTCGGTATGTGCGAGGCCCCACAGGCGCGTTTCATCGGCCGCGATCAGCCGCACGCCCGCTTCCTTCGCGGCGTGCAGGAAGTCCTGCATGCGGCGGTCGCGGCGCGTCTGGTCGTACAGCACCTCCGCAACCGTCGATGCATCGTGCCGCAAACGTGCGGTCACCGCATGAAAACCGTAAAGAACCTTCAGACGTGACATGACTGGAACAACCTTCGATCAAACGTGCGGCCGCGCGACGCGCGCAGCCGCGATCCATGGAAAAGGAAAGCGCCGCGTTGCCGGCCGATGACCGGTGACGCGGCGTCTCTCGATACTGCGGGGCGTGCGCATGGCGCCGCCCCGAACGCTCAATACTTCTTGCGGGCGCGGGTCTTCTTCGCGGTCGGCTTCGCCGCCGCACCGCCGCCGCCGTTGCCGGCACTACCGCCCTTCTTCTTCGCGGCGGCACGCGCGGCGCGCGCGTCCTTCACCGTGACGCTCGGCGCGCTCGCGGCCTTCTTGCGGCGCGGCGCGGGTTCTTCCGCCTGCGGCAGAGCACGGACACGCGGGCCGTTACGGTCGATACCGCCGCCAGCCGAAGCCGGCGCGGGCGACGGACGCGGCGCCTTCACCGGCGTATCGCGCACGAGGCGGAAGTCGATCTTGCGCGCGTCGAGATCGACACGGCTCACCTGTACGCGCACGCGATCCGACAGACGATAGCGGATGCCCGTCCGTTCGCCGCGCAGCTCGTTCTTGATTTCGTCGTACTGGAAGTAGTCCGAGCCGAGTTCGGTGACGTGCACGAGCCCTTCGATGAAAAGCGTGTCGAGCTGCACGAAGATGCCGAACGACGTGACGCCGTTCACCATCCCGCCGTACTCCTCGCCGAGCTTGTCGCGCATGAAGTAGCACTTGAGCCAGGCCTCGACGTCGCGCGACGCTTCGTCCGCGCGGCGCTCGTTCGCCGAGCAGTGCAGGCCGAGTTCTTCCCAGATCGCCGTATTCGAGCGCGAGCGGCCGCGCGTTTCGTCGTCGGCCTGCTGCATCGCACGGGCGCGCGGTGACAGCGCGGTGTTCAGCTCGAAGCCGTCCGGTGCCTTCGGCACGTATTTCTTGCCGGACAGGATCGCGTAGATCGCGCGGTGCGTGAGCAGGTCCGGATAACGGCGGATCGGGCTCGTGAAGTGCGCGTACGCCTCGTAGGCCAGGCCGAAGTGACCGATGTTGTCCGGGCTGTAGACGGCCTGCTGCATCGAGCGCAGCAGCATCGGCTGCAGCATCTGTGCATCGGGCCGGTCGCGGATCTGCGCCATCAGCGCCGCGTAGTCGCTCGCATGCGGCTTGTCGCCGCCGCCGAGCGACAGGCCCATGCCGCGCAGGAACGCACGCAGGTTCTCGAGCTTCTCCGGCGTCGGCCCCGCGTGCACGCGGTACAGGCCCGGATGCTTGTTGCGCTTCAGGAAATCGGCCGCGCAGACGTTTGCGGCCAGCATGCATTCCTCGATCAGCTTGTGCGCGTCGTTACGCTGGCGCGGCACGATCTGCTCGATCTTGCCCTGCGAGTTGCAGACGATGTAGGTCTCGGTCGTGTCGAAGTCGATCGCGCCGCGCTTCTGCCGCGCGGCGAACAGCGACTTGTAGACGCCGTACAGATCCTGCAGGTGCGGCAGCAGATCCGCGCGGCGCGCGGCCTCCGGCCCCTTCGTATTCGACAGCACGGCCGCGACTTCGGTGTACGTGAGGCGCGCAGCCGAATGGATGACGGCCGGGTAGAACTGGTACGCCTTGATCTCGCCGCGCCCGGTGATCACCATGTCGCACGCGAGCACGCAACGGTCGACCTGCGGATTCAACGAGCAGAGGCCGTTCGACAGCTTCTCCGGCAGCATCGGAATCACGCGGCGCGGGAAGTAGACCGACGTGCTGCGCTCGAGCGCGTCGGCATCGAGCGCGCTCCCAGGCTGTACGTAATGCGACACGTCGGCGATCGCGACGATCAGCCGGTAGCCGTCGCCGCGGCCGACCTTCACCGGCTCGCAGTAGACGGCATCGTCGAAGTCGCGTGCGTCCTCGCCGTCGATCGTCACGAGCGGCACGTCGCGCAGGTCGACGCGGAAACGCAGGTCGGTCGGCCGCACCTTGTCGGGCAGCGCGGCGGCTTCGTCGAGCGCCGGCTGGCTGAATTCGTGCGGCACGCCGTACTTGCGCACCGCGATTTCGATTTCCATGCCCGGATCGTCGATGTCGCCGAGCACCTCGACGACACGGCCGAGCGGCTGCGAATGGCGGCTCGGGAAATCGGTCAGCTCGACGACGACGACTTGCCCGACCTTCGCCTTCTTCACGTTCTGCGTGATCAGGATGTCGTGGCCGATGCGCTTGTCTTCCGGTGCGACGATCAGCGCGCCGTTCTCGTTGAGCAGGCGGCCAATCACGCGCTTGTTCGCGCGCTCGGTGACTTCGACGACGTGCCCTTCCGGGCGGCCGCGGCGATCGTAGCCGACGATCCGCGCGAGCACGCGATCGTTGTGCATCACCTTCTGCATTTCGCCGTTCGGCAGGAACAGGTCGTCCTGGCCGTCGTCGCGGATCACGAACCCGTAGCCGTCGCGATGCCCTTGCACGCGCCCGGCGACGAAGTTCGACGGATGGGTCAACTGGTAGTGGCCGCGCTTGTCGAGGCGGATCTGGCCGTCGCGCTCCATCGCGGCGACACGCCGGAAGAACCCCTCGCGCTCCTGACGCTTGATCGACAGTGCTTCGGCGATGTCGTTGGCGGCCAGCGGCGCGTCGCTCGTACGCAGCACGCCGAGAATCTCTTCACGGCTCGGAATGGGGTACGGATATTTGCTCAAGGGTTTGTCGATGATTGTTCTCGTTGCGTTGACTGATGGTGCACGGCATCAACATAGAGGTGTCCTCCAGACAGTTCTATATTGACGGCGGCGGGTCATTCTATCACCCGCCTGTGTCGCCAAATGACGGGGAATGCCGCCGGCAGGCGCGGCGGAGCCCGGTTTGCGGTGCATCGCAAAAAAGTGTTGACACGTTTAATTGGGGCGCTATAATTTCGCTTCTTTGCAGCAAGCAGCTACTGCAAAACGTGCCCAGGTGGCGGAATTGGTAGACGCACTAGGTTCAGGTCCTAGCGGTGGCAACATCGTGGAGGTTCGAGTCCTCTCCTGGGCACCATCTGTTTTTTGAAAAGGTCGGCTTCTAGCCGGCCTTTTTTCATTTCAAGCCCAGCGCTTTGCGTGAGGACTCGAAAGGCTGCGCTTGCAAGCGCAGCCGGGTCGCGCATGTGTGACCGAGTCCTCTCCTGGGCATCATCTGTTTTTTGAAAAGGTCGGCTTCTGCCGGCCTTTTTCATTTCGACCGCACATGCATGGACGCGCCGCAATCACTGGCGCCCCGCTCTTATGCCCGCCAGCAGGATCGATAGCAGAATTTATCGGTTATCGTCCGCTCGCCCTGTTGGTACGTTAGCCGGCTCGCTTCAATGCAACGAACCAGACAAGGAGCACGATCCATGACGCCGATGAACCGCCGCGCATTCGCGCGCGCGATGCTGGCCGCAGGCCTCACTGCCGCCGGCGTCCGAGCGCGCGCCGAGAACGCACCCGATGTGCTGCGCATCGGCTACCAGAAGTCGTCGACACTCATCACGTTGCTCAAGACGCGCGGCGCGCTCGAGCAGGCGCTGGCGCCGCTCGGCTTGCGCGTGTCGTGGCATGAATTCGCAAGCGGATTGCCGCTGACGGAAGCACTCAACGTCGGCGCCGTCGATTTCAGCGCCGACGTGGCCGATACGGTCCCGGTCTTCGCACAAGCTGCTCGTGCGCGTTTCGTGTACGTCGCACAGGAAGCGCCTTCGCCGAAAGCGCAGGCGATCATCGTCAAGCAGGACAGCACACTGCGTACGCTCGCCGATCTCAAGGGCACGCGCATTGCGGTCACGAAGGCGGCCGGCAGCCATTACCTGTTGCTTGCCGCACTCGCACGCGCGAAGCTCGGGCCGGCCGATGCGACGATCCACTACCTGACGCCCGCGGACGGCCGCGCGGCGTTCGAGCGTGACAGCGTGGACGCATGGATCACGTGGGATCCCTATGTCGCATCGGTCGACCGCAATCCCGACGTACGGATTCTCGCCGACGGCAACGGACTCTCGTCATACCAGCGCTACTACCTCGCGTCGACCAGCTTCGCCACTGCGCGGCCCGACGTCGTCCAGATCCTGTTCGACCAGTTGTCGCAGGCCGGCACGTGGCTGCGCGACCACCCGCAGGACGCAGCGAATACGCTCGCGCCGATCTGGGGACTCGACGCGGCGACGATCGCGCGCGCGAACGCGCGGCGCAGTTACCTCGTTCGCGCGGTGGTCGCACAAAACTTCGGCGAACAGCAGAAGATCGCCGACACATTCCTCGCGGCGGGACTGCTGCCGGCCCGAGTCGACACGAGTCAGGCGCAGCGCTGGAACTTCGACGCGAAACGCGCGATTCCGGTCGGCGCGTGAGAATCCGTCGCGCGAGGGGCAATATTTTTATCGCTTCGAATGAAATTGTGTTGACAGGCTGCGAAGACACGCTAGAATAGCGGTCTTCGCATCGCAGCAAGCGAAACGTGCCCAGGTGGCGGAATTGGTAGACGCACTAGGTTCAGGTCCTAGCGGTGGCAACATCGTGGAGGTTCGAGTCCTCTCCTGGGCACCATCTGTTTTTTGAAAAGGTCGGCTTCTAGCCGGCCTTTTTTCATTTCAAGCCCAGGAAGCAAAGCGCTTGGTTGCTCCGAGCGGGGCGTCGAAAGGCTGCGCTTGCAAGCGTGACTCGGGTTACACATGCGCGACCCAGCCCTCCCTCCTGACCCTCCACTTCCTGAAAAAGCCCCTTCCAGTCGGCTCACCTGCATTTCCGACATCCGGAAGGGATCAGCCCGCGCAAACCCGCCCATCACAAGTGTTCGACGATGTACGTCGGTCGCCCCGCCGCGATGTTTGGGCACCTCGCTCGATGCCCAAACAAATCCGTCAAATTATTTTCGTTCGCGACCTCAAATCCTGTTGACAGCTGCCAAAGACGCGCTATAATTTCGCTTCTTTGCAGCAAGCAGCTACTGCAAAACGTGCCCAGGTGGCGGAATTGGTAGACGCACTAGGTTCAGGTCCTAGCGGTGGCAACATCGTGGAGGTTCGAGTCCTCTCCTGGGCACCATCTGTTTTTAAAAAGGTCGGCTTCTAGCCGGCCTTTTTTCATTTCCGGCTCCGGAAAAACCTCCCCCTCATCTTCTCGAGCAGACCCAGCCGCTTCGATTTGCACCGCCAGCGCAAGCAAACTGCGGCGGCATGCTGCGAGTCCGGCGACGACCCACTGCCCGGGTTCATGCCACCACCCACGCCACCTTCCGCCTGAACGACCGACCTTCCACGATCCATCCCCGATTCCCGACGCCCCGAGCTACCATCCCCGCCCTCCACCTCAAACCGGGATTTCCCTAGGCTGACATGCCGGCGTTCACGCGGTTAAATAAATCAACGTGATTTATTTAATGCGCCGCTGCACGGCGCGCCATGGAAGGAGACGCCATGAGAAGCCCGCACTTCGGCCAGGGCAGCAACTCGGCCAACGTGCGCCGTTACAACGAGCGCCTGCTGCTGAAGACGCTGCGCCGCGCAGGCAGCGCGTCAAAGGCCGATCTCGCCCGCCTCGCGAACATGACGGGCACGGCGGTCGGCAGCATCATCACATCGCTCGCCGACGCGAAGCTGATCGAATTCGCGGGCCGCACCGAAGGCCAGCGCGGTCAGCCGGCTTCGCTGATTCGCCTCGACCCGCGCGGCGCGTTCGGCATCGGCGTCCATCTCGACCGGATGCGCATCGAAACGGCGCTCGTCAACTTCGCGGGCGACGTGCTCGGCCGCCGCTCGCACGACACGCTGCTGCCTCCGCCTGCCGACGTGCTCGAGATCGTCCGCCATGACATCGAAGCGATGCAGGCCCTGCTCCCCGACCACGAGCGCGCCCGCCTGACCGGCATCGGTGTCGCGCAGCCCTACAACCTCGGCGCGTGGATGCGCGAACTCGGTCTCGCACCCGACACGTTCCGCGCATGGGAAGACGTCGATTTCGCCAGCGACCTCGGTCGCATGCTGTCGCTTCCGGTATTCGGCGAGAACGACGGCAACGCGGCCGCGATCGCCGAGCTGTTCTACGGATACGGCCGGCAGTGCGACGACTTCGTCTATCTGTTCATCGGGCCGGCGATCGGCGGCGGCATCGCGATCGACGGCGACTGCCTGCGCGGCGTGACCGGCAACGCGGGCGACATCGCCGTGATTCCCGTGCCGCCGAGCCGGCTCGCTTCCGCGCCGCCGCCGCGTGGCCCGTGGGACATCCTGCTCGCGCGTGCGTCGCTGCATGCGCTCGTGCGCCATCTGCGCCATCACGGCGAGACGGTCGACAACCGGGCCGATCTCGAAGCCTGCATCGCTCGCGGCCTGCCCGCCGTCGACGAATGGATCGACGATTGCGTCGACGCGCTCGCCCCGGCGTTGCGCGCGGTGCTGTGTGTGGTCGATGCGCCGGTGGTCGTGCTCGACGCCGATACCGACGCAGGCCTGCTCGACGCGGTGACAACGCGCCTGCGTGCCGCGCTCGTGGCCACCGCGCCCGAAGCACGCGGCACGCCGGTGCTCGTGCGCGGCACGTTCGGCGCCGACGCCGGCGCGATCGGCGCAGCCACGCTGCCGATGTATTTCAACTTCTCCCCGCGGGCCGGCATCCTCAAGGGCGCCCGCACCGATTCGCAGGAGGTCAACCATGTCGCGATCTGAGTCGCCTCGCCCGCTGCTCGAGATGCGCGGGATCAGCAAGACGTTCCCGGCCGTGCGCGCGCTCGACAACGTGAGCCTGACCGTCTATCCCGGCGAGATCCACTCGCTGATGGGCGAAAACGGCGCGGGCAAATCGACGCTGATGAAAATCCTGTCGGGCGCGTACCGCGCCGACGCCGGCGGCGAGATCCTGATCGACGGCGAACGCATCGACATCGACGGCCCGCTTGCCGCGCGCGATGCTGGCGTCGCGGTGATCTACCAGGAGCTGTGCCTGTCCCCGAACCTGAGCGTCGCGGAAAACATTTATATCGGCCGCGAATTGCGGCGCGGCAACCGGCGCTGGGGCACGATCGACCGCGCGGCGATGGCACGCGGCTGCGAGGACGTGCTCGCGCGCCTGGGCGCATCGTTCGGGCCCGACACGCTCGTCGGCACGCTGTCGATCGCGGAACAGCAGCTCGTCGAGATCGCGCGCGCCGTGCACACCCGCGCGCGCATCCTCGTGATGGACGAGCCGACCACGCCGCTGTCGTCGCGCGAGACCGAACACCTGTTCCGCCTGATCCGCCAGTTGCGCGAGGAAGGTCTCGCGATCATCTACATCAGCCACCGGATGGCGGAGATCTACGAGTTGTCCGATCGTGTGTCGGTGCTGCGCGACGGCACGTATGTCGGCACGCTCGAGCGCGCGTCGCTGTCGGCCGAGCGTCTTGTCGCGATGATGGTCGGCCGCGACATCTCCGGCTTTTACAAGAAGGAACACGCGCCGTACGACCCCGGCCACCTGCTGCTGTCGGTACGCGACATCGCCGACGGCGCGCGCGTGCGCGGCTGCAGCCTCGACCTGCACGCCGGCGAAGTGCTCGGCATCGCGGGGCTCGTCGGCGCCGGCCGCACCGAGCTCGCGCGGCTGATCTTCGGCGCGGAACCGCGCGTGCGCGGCAACGTGAAGGTGGGCGAACGCACGTTCGGCGCGCACTCGCCGCGCGACGCGATCGACGCCGGGCTCGTCTACCTGACCGAAGACCGCAAGCGCCAGGGCCTGTTCCTCGACATGAGCGTACGCGACAACATCAACATCTCGGTCTGCAACCGCGATGCGCGGCTCGGTGCGCTCGACCTCGCGCGCGGCGCCGAACGGGCACGCGACGCGATTGCATCGCTGTCGATCCGCGTTCCCCACGCGAACGTCAACGTCGGCGCGCTGTCAGGCGGCAACCAGCAGAAAGTGCTGCTGTCGCGCCTGCTCGAGACGAAGCCGCGCGTGCTGATCCTCGACGAACCGACGCGCGGCGTCGACATCGGCGCGAAATCCGAGATCTACCGGATCATCAACGAACTGGCCCGCGCCGGCGTGGGTGTGATCGTGATCTCGAGCGAACTGCCGGAGATCATCGGCGTCGCCGACCGGGTGCTCGTGATGCGCGAAGGCGAAATCGCGGGCGAACTCGGCGGCCACACGCATACGCCCATCACGCAGGAAGCCATCATCGCGCTCGCCACCGGCTCGCAGGCCGAACTCGCCGACGCGCACTGAGCCCGCCCTTTCAGTCCATTCTTACATTCAGGTTACCGACATGATCAACCCGACCAAGCAGCGGAACCTCGCTTCCGCGACGGCCCATCCGGTGGGCAACCGTACGCCGCTGTTGCGCGGCGCCGATCACCGCGCCCGCATGCAGTCGCTGATCCGCACCGCCGGCATGCTGCCGGTGCTGCTGGTTCTGTGCATCGGCTTCGGCTTCCTGACCGACGGCTTCTTCACGCTGCAGAACCTGTCGATCGTCACGCAGCAGGCGTCGATCAACATCGTGCTCGCCGCCGGCATGACCTTCGTGATCCTGACGGGCGGCATCGACCTGTCGGTCGGCTCGGTGCTCGCTGCCGCGGCCGTCGCGGCGCTGCTCGCGTCGACCATTCCGGGCTGGGGCTGGCTCGGCGTACCGTTCGCGCTCGTCGTCGGCCTCGTGTTCGGCGCGATCAACGGCGGCCTGATCTCGTTCCTGCGCCTGCCGCCGTTCATCGTCACGCTCGGCGCGATGACGGCCGTGCGCGGCGTTGCGCGCCTGATCGGCAACGACACCACCGTGTTCAATCCGCAGTTGCCGTTCGCGTTCATCGGCAACGGCACGATCCTCGGTGTGCCCTGGCTCGTCGTCATCGCGTGCGCGGTCATCGCGATCTCGTGGTTCATCCTGCGCCGCACGGTGCTCGGGATGCGCATCTATTCGGTGGGCGGCAATCCGGAAGCCGCGCGCCTGTCGGGCATCAACGTGCGGGCGATCCAGATGTTCGTCTATGCGGCGTCGGGCCTGCTCGCCGGGCTCGGCGCGGTGATGTCGGCCGCGCGGCTTTATGCGGCAAACGGCCTGCAGCTCGGCCAGTCGTACGAACTCGACGCGATCGCCGCGGTAATCCTCGGCGGCACGAGCTTCGTCGGCGGCGTCGGCTCGATCGTCGGCACGCTGATCGGTGCGCTGATCATCGCGGTACTGACGAACGGCCTCGTACTGCTCGGCGTGTCCGACATCTGGCAGTACATCATCAAGGGGCTCGTGATCATCGGCGCCGTTGCGCTCGATCGCTATCGCCAGCGCGACTCGGCACGCACCTGACCCTTCCCGTCGATTCAACCTTGCGGCGCAGGCCGGTTCGCCTGCGCCCGTTCACCAACAACTCGGAGACACAACGACATGATCAAGCACAAAGCCGCCCTGACCGCCGTCGCCTGCGCACTCGCCTTCGGCGCTTCCGCCGCACACGCGGCCGACAAGCCGCTCAAATCGATCGGCGTCACGGTCGGGTCGCTCGGCAATCCGTACTTCGTCACGATCGTCAAGGGTGCCGAAGCACGCGCCAGGCAGCTCAATCCGAATGCGAAGGTCACGGCCGTCTCGGCCGACTACGACCTGAACAAGCAGTTCACGCAGATCGACAACTTCATCTCCGCGCACGTCGACATGATCCTGCTCAACGCGACCGATCCGAAGGCGATCGAGCCGGCGGTGAAGAAGGCGCAGGCGGCCGGCATCACGGTCGTCGCGGTCGACGTCGCCGCGGCCGGCGCAAACGCGACCGTGCAGACCAACAACGTGAAAGCCGGCGAACTCGCGTGCGACTATATCGCGAAGAAACTCAACGGCAAGGGCAACGTGATCATCGAGAACGGCCCGCAGGTATCGGCCGTGATCGATCGCGTCAACGGCTGCAAGGCCGTGCTCGCGAAAAACGCCGGCATCAAGCTGCTGTCGAGCGACCAGGACGGCAAGGGTTCGCGCGAAGGCGGGATGAATGCGATGCAAGGCTACCTGACGCGCTTTCCGAAGCTCGACGCGGTGTTCACGATCAACGACCCGCAGGCGATCGGCAGCGACCTCGCCGCGAAGCAGCTGAACCGGCCGGGCATCGTGATCACGTCGGTCGACGGCGCACCCGACATCGAGGTCGCGCTCAAGTCCAACACGCTCGTGCAGGCATCGTCGAGCCAGGATCCCTGGGCCATGGCGCAGCAGGCGGTCAACGTCGGCTACGGGATCATGAACGGCCAGAAGCCGGCCAATCCGATGATCCTGATCGAGCCGACGCTCATCACGCGCGACAACGTGAAGACCTACAAGGGCTGGAGCTCGCCGCGCTGATCGCGCCGCCTGTCCGCCCACGCAATCGGGCGGTGCGGGGCCGTGTCGCCATGCGCGACGGCCCCGTACTGCCCGCCTTTTCGGATCACCCGCTGTACGGCCGTGCGCAACGCCACGGCACAAGGTTTCGACATGACGACGACGTTCCCCCGCCTGATCGTATTCGGCGAAGCGCTGACCGATTTCATCCGCGACGACGCGCAGCACTGGCACAGCATCGCCGGCGGCTCATGCTGGAACGTCGCGCGCGTCGGCGCGCGACTCGGCGTGCCGACGGCCTTCGCCGGCACGGTCAGCCGCGACATCTTCGGCGACGAACTGATGCGCAAGAGTGCCGACGCCGGGCTCGACCTGCGCTTCATCCGGCAGGTCGATCGTGCGCCGCTGCTCGCGATGGTCGTGTCGAAGCAGCCGCCCCACTATTTCTTCATCGGCGAGAACAGCGCCGATCTCGCGTTCGATCCGGCGGACCTGCCCACCGGTGCGCTCGATGCGGCCGAGATCGTGCACGTCGGCTCGCTCGGCGTCGTGCGCGAGCCGCTCGCGACGCGCCTGATCGAAGTCGCGCAGGCCGCACGGACGGCCGGCAAGCGAATCTCGTTCGATCCGAACTTCCGTGCGCCGATGGCCGCGCCGTCGTATCGCGACACGCTGCGCCGGCTGGCCGGGCTCGCCGACTGGATCAAGGTGTCCGACGAGGATCTGCGCGGGTTGTTTCCGGAACTCGATGAAGCCGCCGCGCTCGCGCAACTGCGCGCGTGGGCGCCCGATGCAACGATGCTCGTCACGCGCGGCGCATCGGGCATGCAGCTCCTTCATCGCGACACCGTGCTGTTCCAGCCCGCGTTCCCGACCGAGGTGGCCGACACCGTCGGCTGCGGCGACGCGAGCATCGGCGGCTGGCTCGCAAGCCAGCTGGCGCGTCCCGACGCGTCAGCCGCCGAGCATCTGCGCTACGCGGCCGCGTGCGCGGCGGTCGCCTGTGCGCATGCAGGCGCCTATGCGCCGACGGCGGCCGAGGTGACCGACATGATCGACCGCACTGCCGATACTGCAGTTTCGCAATAGCACGTACCGGCGCACCGCCCCGTCACGCGGCGGTCGTTCCGCCGCTGCCGTCCGGCGGCGTCCCGGCCTGCAGCAGCTGCAGGCTCTCGTCGACGCTCAGTTCGGACATCGCATCGTCGTGGAGCGTATCGTCCGCCGCGCGGCGCAATGCATGCAGCGTGTGCACCTTGAGCCGCACGAGCGCGAGCCGCAACCCGCGCGCCGCGCATTCGGCAGCAAAGGTGCGCAACGATTCGATCGTCGTGCCGTCGACATCCGGCGTTTCCTCGAGGCTCAGCATCACGGTATGCGTGTCCGGCGCGGCTTTCATCAACGCACGCACACGGTTCAACATCCGGTCCGCGTTCGCGAAGAACAGCTGCGCCTCGGGCCGCACGATCAGCACGCCCGGCACCGGCTTCGCGTCGGCGTGGCTCGCGACGTCGACGAAATCATGGCTGTCGCGCAGCCTGCCGAGCACGCTGACGTTCGGCTCGGACAACTTGCGCAGCGTCAGCAGCAGGCTCACGCCGATGGCCGCGAGCAGCCCGTGCAGCACACCGAGCACGAGCACCGCGAGCAGCGCGGCGATCACGACGAGCCGGTCGCGATGCCAGGCCCAGTACGGCCGGAATACCGACGGATGCAGCGAGTGGCTGACCGCGAAGATCACGATCGCCGCGAGCACGGGCTCCGGCGTGCGCGCCAGCTGCGGCAGCAGCAGCCACACGATCAGCGCGACCACGCCCGCCGCCCACAGGCCTGCAAAGCGCGACTGCGCGCCGGCCGCTTCGTTCGCCGAGGTCGCCGAATAACCGGCGCCGACCGGCATCCCGTGCAGCAGGCCCGACACGAGATTCGCGCAGCCGAGCGCGACGAGGTCGCGGTTCGGCGACACGCTGTCGCCGTGCTTCAGTGCGAAGTTGCGGATCGATCCGTACGACTCCGCATACAGGATCAGCATCAGCGCGAACGCAAGCTCGACGGTCTGCATCCATGCGTTGCGGTCGAGGGTCGGCAGGCCGAACTCGATATGCCGGAAGTCGATGTGGCCGACGATCGCAATGCCGTATCGCTGCCAGTCGACCGCATAACCGGCCGCGATCGACAGCACGATCACGACGAGCGTGGCGGGCACCCGCGCGCTCCGCCCGAGTGCGAACAGCAACGCCAGCGCGGTCGCGCCGAGCACGACGCTCGCGAGATTCGCGTGCGGCGCGCCGCTGATCAGGTCGAGCGCGACATGCGGCGCATCGCTGTGCTGCACGGAAATCGCGAGAATCTTCGGCAACTGCTTGATGACGATCGTCAGCGCGAGGCCGAACGTGAAGCCGCGCAGCACCGGCCGCGCGACGAAATCCGACATGCCGCCGAGCCGCGCGGCACCCGCCAGGATGAACAGCACGCCCGTCATCGCGACGAGCGCCGCCGCCAGCGCGAGCTGCGCGGCAAGCGCCATTCCCGACTCCGCGAGCACGGTCGCCGCGAGCACGGCAGCCGACGACGACGTCGACGACACGATCGCGAAACGGCTACTGCCGGTGAGCGCATAGACGACGAGCCCCGACAGCAACGCGATGAGACCGGCCTGCGGCGGCAGGTTGGCCAGCCCCGCGTACGCGACCGCCTCGGGGATCAGCAGGCCCGCGATCGACAGGCCGGCCAGCGCGTCGAGGCCGATGCGCCGCGTCGGCGGCGGCGCGGCCGCGTCGAGCGCGGAGAAATGCTCGGCATGCTGCGGGCCGGCATCGGGGCGGATCGGGGCGGTCGTCATGAGGTGCTCAGGGTTTGACGGCGATGACGCCCGACCAGCCGGGCAGATAGCGTGCATCCTGCTCATGCGCGCGATGCAGTGCGATATCGAGCGCCTTCGCGAAGTTCTTGCGGATCTGGTCGAGCGACACGTGCTGGCGCAGGTAGTCGGCCCACAGGAATTCGCTGAACGGCGTCGCGTCCTTCGCGTAGCCGCCCGCGGTGCGCAGCTCGCCGGCGAGGCTGCGGTACGGATCGTCCACCAGCCCCGTCAGCGCCTTCGGCAGATTCGCGTAGTCGCGGCGTGTGCCGTCCGCACCGAACGGATGCACCCACTGGTTGTGTTCCATCATCCGCCAGAAGATCGTGTCGTCGAGCCACGACAGGTCCTTCAGCAGCATCGCGTTCACCCGCACCTCGCCTTCCTCGATCAGCGCGAGGCCGAGATGGTGGTGATCGGTGATGTAGTGCAGCCCGTCCGGGCCGAGTACCGCCGGGAACCAGTGCGATTCGATCGCCGCCTTGCGCGCGCGCTTGTTGAGCCCTTTCCAGTGCTTGCGCTTCGCCTTGACTTCGCGATAGCCGACCGTCATCTGCGTCGGACGCAGTTCTTCCAGCTTGACGGGAATCAGGTGAACATCGTTGCCGAGTGCCATGGTCGTACCCCATGTTGCGAAATTCCGGCAACGATACTCCTGATCACACGAGCCGTTAATACGTCATGACCTCGATACGCATCCGGTTGACGATCTCTGACAACCGTCCGTACCTGCGCAAGACGCTGCGCTACGCGCGCAGGTCGTTGCGTTCGAGACGATGTCGAATGTAAGGAATGCGATCGTGCACGACGCTCACCCGGCGCATCCCGAGCTTGCGCGCGACGTTCAACGAGCCGCTGTTGGCTTCCGCGATATCGGCGATCACGCGCGGCAGGCGCACGGTGTCGAACGCGTGGCGCACGACGGCTTGCGCGGCCTCGCTCGCGATACCGCGCCCCCAGGTCTCACGCACCAGCCGCCAGCCGATCTCGACGTCGCGCGCGCCATCCGCATAGTCCGGAATCAGCAGGATCCAGCCGATGAACGCATCGGGCGCGGCCTTCTCGAAGATCGACCAGTAGCCGAGGCCCGGCGGATAGTCGCGCGTGATCCGGTGCGTGACGAAGCGCCGGTGCTCGACGGGATCGTGCCACGGGCCCGCGATGTGCCGCGTGACCTCGGGATCGCGATCCATCGCGATGCAGGCGTCGAGATCGGCCAGTACGCGCGGACGCAGCCACAGCCGCGCAGTTTCGAGCACGGGCAGCGTGGCGGCGGAAGGTTCAGTCATCTGGACTCCTGATTCGGTGACGATGCTCACCGGACGCATTACAAAACAGATACAAACGGCCTTCCGGAATGATACAGATGCCTGTCGTCGGTTTCGCGCGACGCCGTTGCCGAATCCGAAACAGTTCATTTCCTAGGGATTATTCCCGATTCGGCGTTATCGCGCCCCACATCGCCGGGCGCCGCGGCCTACACTCGATCCATGCCCCCGCACCGCGCGCAAGCCGGCCGGCATCCGCATGCACATCGTAAGCGCGCAAGCCAACGAGGAGACCTCGGACATGAGCTGGACCCGCGAACAACGCAACGTGACGATCGCCGCCTACCTGGGCTGGACACTCGATGCGTTCGATTTCTTCCTGATGGTCTTCGTGCTGAAGGACATCGCCGCCGAATTCGGATCGACGATTCCCGCCGTCGCGTTCGCGCTCACGTTGACACTCGCGATGCGTCCGCTAGGCGCGCTGATCTTCGGCCGGCTCGCCGACCGCTTCGGCCGCCGCCCGACGCTGATGGTCAACATCGCGTGCTACTCGCTGCTCGAGCTCGCATCGGGTTTCGCGCCGAGCCTGACCGCGCTGCTCGTGCTGCGCGCGCTGTTCGGCGTCGCGATGGGCGGCGAATGGGGCGTCGGCTCCGCGCTGACGATGGAAACCGTGCCGACCCATGCACGCGGCTTCGTGTCGGGGCTGCTGCAGGCCGGCTATCCGAGCGGCTATCTGCTCGCGTCCGTCGTGTTCGGCCTGTTCTACCAGTACATCGGCTGGCGCGGGATGTTCATGGTCGGCGTGCTGCCCGCGCTGCTCGTGCTGTACGTGCGCGCCCACGTGCCCGAATCGCCGGCGTGGAAGCAGATGGAGAAGCGCCCGCGCCCGAGCCTCGGGGCCACGCTGCAGCAGAACTGGAAGCTCACGATCTACGCGATCGTGCTGATGACCGCGTTCAACTTCTTCTCGCACGGCACGCAGGATCTCTATCCGACGTTCCTGCGCGAACAGCATCATTTCGATCCCCATACCGTGTCGTGGATCACGATCGTGCTGAACATCGGTGCCATCGTCGGCGGCCTGTCGTTCGGCTCGATCTCGGAGCGGATCGGCCGGCGTCGCGCCATCTTCATCGCTGCGTTGATCGCCCTGCCCGTGCTGCCACTGTGGGCATTCTCGAGCGGCCCGGTTGCCCTCGCCGCGGGGGCGTTCCTGATGCAGATCTCGGTGCAGGGTGCGTGGGGCGTGATCCCGGTTCACCTGAACGAGATCTCGCCCGACGAGATCCGCGCGACCTTCCCCGGCGTCGTCTACCAGCTCGGCAACCTGCTCGCGTCGGGCAACGCGACGATGCAGGCCTCGCTCGCCGTTTCGCACAACAACAACTACGGCTTCGCGCTCGCGCTCGTGGCCGGCATCGTCGCCGTCGTGATCGCCGTGCTGATCCTGTTCAGCCGCGAGCGTCGCGGTATCGACATGACGCAATCGGTCAATACGCGTAGCACGGTCGCCTGATCCCGCGCATTGCCGCATTGCACCATCGCGCGTGCCCCGCCCTGTCGAAGGCGCGCGCGATACTTTCCGCATTCGCACATCGAACTAGAGGAATTTGTCCAGATTCCCCGCTTGCCCGCTCCGCTCGCCCTTTTTTATCTTAATAAAAACGACTGTTTGAATCAGATAATCAAATCACCAGTTCGCGGCCGGGCGACCGGCATGGGAGGCGGGACATGGCAGTAAGTCAGGAGGGGCGGCCATCCGCGGGACGGCCGTCCGGGGCACGGTCATCCGGCACTCGGCAGACCGGCGGGACGAAGGCGCGCATCCTCGATGCGGCCGAGGACCTGTTCATCGAGCATGGCTTCGAGGCGATGTCGATGCGCCAGATCACCTCGCGCGCGGCGGTCAACCTCGCCGCGGTCAACTACCACTTCGGCAGCAAGGAAGCGTTGATCCACGCGATGCTGTCGCGCCGGCTCGACCAGCTCAACCAGGAACGCCTCGGTATCCTCGACCGCTTCGACGCGCAACTCGGCACGCACATCACCTGCGAGCACGTGCTCGGCGCGATGTTCATTCCCGCGCTGAAGGCATCGCGCAATCCCGAACGCGGCGGGCCCGGGTTCCTGCGGCTGATCGGCCGCGCGTACACCGATCCGTCGCCGTTCGTGCGCAACTTCCTGACCGCGCACTACGCAAGCGTCGCGGGCCGCTTCTTCGACGCGTTCCAGCGCGCGTTGCCGCACCTGCCGCGCACGGAGCTCGGCTGGCGGCTGCACTTCGCGATCGGCGCACTGTCCGGCGCGCTCGCAGGCGCCGAAACGGAAAGCCTGATCGACGAGTTCTCGCAAGGCCGCACGATGAACGACGTGCAGATGATCGCGCGGCTGTCGTCGCTGATCGTCGCCGCGCTGAAAGCGCCGATGCCCGACAGCGCGCAACTGTCGATCTTCGCGGCCGTGCTCGACGATGCAGGCGCAAGCGAAGCGTTCGGGCTGCCGTCGTCGGGCGCGGCCGCCGCCGATACGGCGACGCTGCATTCCACGAACTGAGCGCGCGAGGCCACGCGCGGCTTCCTGTTCACGATTTGATTGATACGCGCGGTCATGCGGAGCGCCGAGGCGCCCCGTCGATCGACCGTGCGGCACGGGGCACGGGCCGGCGCTGAAGCGCCGGCCTTCGCCGAGAGCAAAGACCGGAGACATGTCATGTCATCTTCCGCAGCAACCGCAGCGGCCCAGGTTCCGCCGAACACCGACGGCATCTGGTACGCGTCATATCCGCCCGGCGTCCCGCACGACATCGACGTCACGCAATACGCATCGCTCGTACAGTTCTTCGACGAATGCACGAGCCGCTTCGCCGAGCGCGTCGCCTATGTGAGCGCGGGCGCATCGATGACCTATCGCACGCTCGCGCAGAAAGTCGACGCGTTCGCGTCGTATCTGCAAAGCCTCGGCGTCAAACCCGGCGACCGCGTCGCGATCATGCTGCCGAACACGTTCCAGTACCCGGTCGCGCTGTTCGGCACGCTGAAAGCCGGTGCGATCGTCGTCAACGTCAATCCGCTCTATACCGTGCGCGAACTCGCGCATCAGCTGAAGGACAGCGGCGCGCAGACGATCGTCGTGTTCGAGAATTTCGCGCGCACGCTGCAGGATGCGCTGCCGGAAACGCAGGTGAAGAACATCGTCGTCACCGCGCTCGGCGACCTCCTCGCCGACGGCTTCAATGCGAAAGGACGCCTGATCAATTTCGTGCTGAAGCACGTGAAGAAACTCGTGCCGGCCTACCACCTGCCGCAGGCCATCCGGTTGCGCTCCGCCCTCGCGCTCGGTGCGCGAAGCAAGCCGCAGCCCGTGCAGACGACACGCGACGACCTCGCATTCCTGCAATACACGGGCGGCACGACGGGCGTCGCGAAAGGCGCGATGCTCACGCACGGCAACCTGATCGCGAACCTGCTGCAGGCGAAGGCCTGGATCGCCGACCAGGTATCGGGCGACGTCGAAACCGTGCTCACACCGCTGCCGCTGTATCACATCTATTCGCTGACGGTGAACGCATTCATCTTCATGGGGCTCGGCGGGCGCAACATCCTGATCGCGAACCCGCGCGACATGACGATGGTGATGAAGATCATCCGCAACGAGACGTTCACCGGGATCACCGGCATCAACACGCTGTACAACGCGTTCCTCGACAACGAGGAATTCCGCAAGCGCGATTTCTCGAAGCTGAAGCTCGCGATGGCCGGCGGGATGGCGATGCAGCGGGCGGTCGCCGAGCGCTTCCAGCAGGTGACGGGCCGGCCGGTGGTCGAAGGCTACGGCCTGACCGAATGCTCGCCGATCGTCACGATGAACCCCGTCGACCTGAACGACATGGCCGCGTTCAGCGGTTCGATCGGCCTGCCCGCGCCGTCCACCGTCGTGCGCTTTCGCCGTGAGGACGGCACCTGGGCGCCCGTCGGCGAGCCGGGCGAGCTGTGCGTGCACGGCCCGCAGGTGATGCGCGGCTACTGGCAGCGCCCCGACGAGACGGCCAAGGTGATCGACGCCGACGGATGGCTCAGCACCGGCGACATCGGCGTGATGGACGAACGCGGCTTCATCCGCCTGATCGACCGCAAGAAGGACATGATCCTCGTGTCGGGCTTCAACGTGTATCCGAACGAGATCGAGGAAGTGCTGGTGATGCATCCGGGCATCAGCGAAGCCGCGGCGATCGGCATTCCGGACGAGGTACAGGGCGAACGGATCAAGGTGTTCGTCGTGCGCCGCGACCCGTCGCTGACGACCGACGATGTGCTCGCGCACTGCCGCAAGAACCTCACCGGCTACAAGATGCCGAAATTCGTCGAGTTCCGCGACGCGCTGCCGCAGACGAACGTCGGCAAGATCCTGCGCCGCGCGCTGCGCGACGAGGAACTCGCCAAAATCAAGGCCGCGAAGCAAGGTTGAACGATCCGTCGCTCAGGGAGACGCCGTCGATGAACGAAGGAAAGAAGCACCACGCGCGGCATGCCGCCGCCGTGGCAGTCGCCTGCCTGCTGTCGCTCGGACAGGCGGGCCTGCGTGCACAGGAAACGGCCGACGCCGCAAGCGCGGCCGCGGGCGTCGCGCTGCCGGCGGACCTCGCGAAGGTCGCGCGCGAGCCGGTCGCGCAGCAGGCGCGCTGGCTGCGCACGGCCGCGCAGCGCGGCACGCTCGCGCAACTCGACGACGCGACGCTCACGGCACTCTTCAAGGCACTCGATCCGCTCGCCGTGCCGCTCTATATCCGTAACGGCCCCAACGGCTATCCGTCGTACCAGTTCACGATGGTGCGCCAGGAGCGCATCAGCGGAAAGTGGTCCGATACGCCCGACCGCATGCTCGTGAAGACCACCCGCGAGCCGCTGCGCGTCTATGCGAAATGGCTGCCGGGCGGTGCACATGCCGGACAGGAGACCATCTACGACACGACGCAGCGCAAGGACGAGATGTACGGGCACCTCGGCGGCCTGCTCGGCAAGATTCCGCTGTGGACGGCACTCGACGGCGCACTCGCACGCGCGCAGTCGAATCACCAGGTGAAGGATCTCGGTACCGAGTTCATCACGAACCTGTACCTGACCGAAGGGAAGAAATACGTGGAAGCCGGCGTGCAGCGGCCGACCGATGTGGAAGCCAGGACGATCGGCGGCGTGCGCGTGGTCGCGCTCACCTACGAAACACCGACCGGCCGGCCGCAGTTCTACGCGAAGAAGGAAGTCCTCGGGCTCGATCTGCACGCGCCCTATTTCCGGACCGTCGAGTCCTATGACAACGACGGCAAGATCTTCGAGCGGATCGTCATCGAGAAAATCGCGCCGGCGACGCTCGACGACACCGCATTCGACCCGAAAAACCCCGACTACGCGTTCTGATGCGCGCCGGCGGGGCTGGCCTCGGGCTCAATCGTCATCGTCGTCGCCATGGTGCCGGTGCCAATGCTTGTAATAGTGCTTGCGCCACTTGCGATAGCGATCGTCGTCCTCGTCGCCGTAGTAGCCGTATCCATAGCCCGGATAGGCGACCACGGCCGGCTGCGGCGCCACATAGACCGGCGCCGGCTCGACATAGACCGGCGCGACCGGTACGCCGATGCCGACCGACAGGTCGACATGCCCCGCCATCGCACTGCCGGAAGCCAGCAACGCCACGCCCCCGACCCACCCTGCCCATCGTCCCTTGCTCATGTTCTGAATCCCTGATATGCCGGCCTGCCCGGCTCGCGCAGCCAATGTACGCGTCGCGCGGAGACCAAGGTGCTACGGCGCTGCGAGAGTCGTAACGCGGCGTAACGAAATGGCATTGGCCGTTCGGCCGAATCGCGAAAATGCGCTGGAACGTCTATAGTGGGTTACGGTTCGACACAATCACGACTGCGCGTTTCCCGATTGAACAGGGTAGAATCCCGCCAAACACCTTGTGGACGAACACGCCACACACACGCACAACATATTCTCTGACGCAGGCTCCTGCCGCACCTCAATGGCCAATCCCGCAGAATCCCATCCGCAAAACGACTTCATCAATTCGGCGCGCAAGGAACGTAAGCGCGTTGAAATCTATCTCGTCAACGGCATTCGTCTGACGGGGTGTATCGAGTCGTTCGACCAGTACCTGGTGATGCTGCGCACCCCCGTGGGTCTGCAAGGCATCTACAAGCGCGCGATTTCCACGATCCAGCTCGACACGGGCGGCTCGCGCCCGGGCGGCAGCGGCGGCCCCCGCGGGCCGCGCACCGGCGGGCGCCCGGGCGGCCGTGAAGGCGGCGGTCACAGCCCGTACGGCTCGCACGGCGGCCCGCGTGAATCGCGCGGCGACGGCGGCTACGGCTCCCGCGAACCGCGTGAAGGTTATGGCTCGCGCGAACCGCGCGAGGGTTACGGCTCGCGTGAGCCGCGTGAAGGCTACGGCGCTCCGCGCGAACCCCGTGAACCGCGCGAAAGCTACGGCGCACCGCGCGATGCCGGCGATGCATCCGGCAACGCTTCGCCGTCGGATTCCCGCGGCGGCAACGGGCCGGTGATCGTGACGCGCCGCCGGCGAATCGTGCCGGACGGCCAGTAAAACAAAAGGGCAAGCCAACCGGCTTGCCCTTTTTACTTGTGCGGCCGGCGCGGCATGTCGCCGCACCGCTGCCGCGTTCAGCGCGCCGTCGTCGGCAAACCGGCGTCGGCCTCCCGCTGCAACGAACGCACCTGCTGCTGCAACGCCCGCAGTTGCGACTGAAGCTCGGCCTGCTGCGCCTGCAATGCGGCCGTCTCGTTACGTACGCTCTTCTGACGATCCGCGACTGCCGCCTGCTGCTGGCGTGCGATCGAGATATCCGCCTGCAGACGCCGCGCGCGATCCTGCGTGACTTCGATCTGCTTGTCCATCTGCGCCTTCTGCGATTCCAGCTTCGCTGCCCGCAGTTCGTTTACTGCCAGCCGCTCCGCCTGGCGCGAGAAATCGCGGTAGATCGCTTCCGCACGCGATTCGTCGTAAGTCTTGATCACGCGCCAGAACGCCTTCTGCTGGAACAGCGCGACGAAATACGCGCCGTCCTTTACGTTGAACAGCAGGCTCGCACCGTAGCTGCCGTTGTAGCTCGTGCGCATTTCCGTCAGCGAGTGCGCCTGAATCTGGCGCTGCAGGTCGTCGACCGTGCTCGGCCCCGTCGACTCACCTGCCTGCGGCTGCACCGACGTCTGGACCTGCGGATCGACCACCGGAATCGCAGCCACCGGCGCCGACGCCTGCTGTACTGCCGGCGACCCGCTGTCCGCCAGGCTCTGCGCATAAGCGCCCTGCATGCCTCCCACCACGGCGAGCAACACGCACGCCTTTCCCAACCCCGTCATATGGCTCATGAAGTTCTATTCCCGCCCGTGTCGTTGTAATTCAGCGCGATTTTATCTCATTAATTACTCACTTTCGCGGGTCTCGGGCTCCTCGTCAAAGATCTGATATTTGCGCATTTTTTCCCACAATACCTTGCGGCTGATACCGAGCTGCTGCGCCGTATCCTGACGCCGCCAGCCGTTGGCGTCGAGCGCCGCAATCACGCGGTTGCGCTCGTTCATGTCCCACTTGCTGCGATCGACGAAGACCTCGGCCGCGCTCTCCGCCGGTACCGGCTGCGCCGAACTGCGCGCATGCGCGATCAACCGCTGCAACCGCGCGGCATCCCACCCGCCCGTCTGCCGCACCGTCACGCCGACGCGCTCGGCGAGGTTGCGCAGTTCGCGCACGTTGCCGGGGAAATAGCTGTCCGCGACAGAATCCGTCAGCCAGTACGGCAGATCGGACAACTGGGCGAGCCGTGCCTCGCCGACCACCTGTGCGACGAACGACTTGAACAGCGCGATCTTGTCGACGGCACCGCGCTCTTCCAGCGACGGAATGCTCAGCTCGATCACCGCGAGCCGGTAGTAGAGATCGGCGCGGAACAGGCCATCCTTCACGAGTTGCGGCAGCTTCTTGTTGCTCGCCGCGACCAGGCGGAAATCGACCTTGACCGGCGACGTTGCGCCGACACGCAGCACCGCGCCGTCCTCGAGCACGCGCAGCAGCTTGACCTGC
Organism: Burkholderia sp. LK4; assembly: GCF_001043615.1. NCBI lineage: Bacteria > Pseudomonadati > Pseudomonadota > Betaproteobacteria > Burkholderiales > Burkholderiaceae > Burkholderia > Burkholderia sp. LK4. The sequence continues at coordinate 50,202 of NZ_LDUL01000033.1, read as the reverse complement.
TGGTACAGCGGCAGATCGCCGACTTCGTCGAGGAACAGCGTGCCGCCGCCTGCCTGCTCGAAATAACCTTTATGCGCAACAACCGCGCCCGTGAACGATCCTTTCGCATGACCGAAGAACAGCGATTCGAACAGGCCGTCGGGAATCGCACCGCAGTTCACCGGCACGAATTCGCCGTGCCGGTAACGCGAATGCTTTTCGTGCAGCAGTTGCGCGATGCGCTCCTTGCCGACGCCGGTTTCTCCGTGCAGCAGCACGTTGGTGTCGCAGTCGGCGAATGTATCGACTTCGTGCAGCAGTGCCTGCATCGATTCCGAGTGCGCGACGAGTTCGGTCGGATGCGACGTTTCGGCCGTATGCGCCCGCAACTGCGTGACGAGCTTGCCGATCATGCCGCGCAGCTCGGCGCACGTGAAATCGAGCGGCAGGATGTGCGAATACTCGGGCGGATACTGCGAAGCGTCGTGATCGCGCGCCGCGCCGACCCAGACGACCGGCATGCCGATGTTGGCCTGCCAGTCGCGCAGGAACGCTGCGCCGATTTCGATCATCGTCACACTGATGATCGCCAGTGACGGCCGCAATGCGGCGCGCTCGGGCGAGATCTCCGCGTTGTCGGCGCGGATCACTTCGACGTCGAAGCTCGCCATGCACCGGGCGACGCGGTCGACAATGTCCGCCTTGCCTTCCCAGACGTACAGGTCGAGCTCTTCGATTGCGGGCGTGGTTCTCATCGGATGGTCTTGCTTCTCTAATTGCTGACTGTTTGCGCGACGCCGCAGGTCAGCGACATCTGATGCACCGTGGCGGCGCCAAGCTGGACGCCAAGCAGGTCCAGCAGCGGATCGATGATACCGTCGAGCGCGGTCAACAGCGGGCTCAGAACGGTGGTCAGCACCGACAACAGCGACGAAATGAAATCCGGCGTGATCGTGACCGAGATGAGCCCGAACAACAGACTCACGGTCGGCGTGATCTGTGCGTTTTTCAGGCCCGCCAGCGCATTGTTCACCGCCGAACCCAGCGCATTCGTGTTGGTCGTCCAGTAGTACGACGGATCACTGCCACCGCGCCCGTAGAACGTATTGGTTGCCGGATTACCGGCCAGATCCACCGACACGTTGGAAACGGTCGCGGACACCTCGACTGCACCAGCCAAAACCAGGACGTCAAGCACCTTGGCTGGCGACGTGCAGCTATAGTTTGCCGGCAGGTTCAGCAGATTGCCGGACGTGAGTGGCGGCTGGCCGATGCAGAGATTGGCAACGCTCGGTTGCGCGGAAATCGTCGCGGAATTCGGGGACGTCAGGCAGTTGGTCGACAACAACGTTGCACTTCCGGCGCCCAGCTGCACGTAGAGCGGCAGATAGACGTTCGCGGAAACCACGACCGGCAGCGGGTTCACGCCCAGGTTGACGACGAGATACAGGCCGACCTGCGCATTCGTCGCGACCGTCCGCCACGCGCCGTTTTTATCCTTCCCGCCTTCGCCGACCGCGATGGTCGGTGGGCTGATGACCTGCGCCTGCAGTTGGACGATCGATACCGAGCTGCCGTTCGGCAACGTCAGCGGCACATTGGCGCCGATCACCACGCCGGGCTTGCCGGCCTGCGAGATCTGGGCCATCGCCATCACGAGATCGAGCACGTTAACGGTCGCGTCTGCCGCCGCCTGCGTGTTCGCGAGCCCCAGCGTCAACAGCGACGTGGCGCCCTGTCCGGTCAGGCTCGCGACCTTGATCGCCGTGTTGCTGAGCAGGTTCAGGCCGAGCAGGTTGGTCAGCGCACCGGTTGCGTTTGTCTGCAGCGTCGTACCCAGCGTGGTCGACTTGTTGACGGCCGCCACCATCGCGTTGAGCAAGGTGCCGACCGACGCGTTGGCATTGACGAGCCCGCCGATCGTCCCGTTGCCGACCGACAGCGACTGCAGCGCGACGGCGATGTCGCCGAGCTTGACGTTCGCACAGGCGAGCCCCTGGTACGACACGAGATTGAGGTTCAGCGGCGTGCCGCTCTGCCCCTGCAGCAACGAGCCCAGCAACGCGTTCACCAGGCCGGGGTTCCCGCTTGGCACGCCCGAGCAGCCGACGCCGCCCACCGCGGCCAGCGTCGCGCCGATAGAAAAGGTATCGATGTTGGTCGCCTTCGCGGTCGACGTTGCAGTCACCGTACGTGTCGGCCCGAAGAAGAAATACGGCAGCGTCTTGGAGACCGTCACGCGCACCGCGTTCAACTGCGTCGCGAGCGGCACCGTCGATTTCGATGAATAGAAGGAACTCGCCGTTCCGGTCGCCGACGGTGCCCAGTAACCGCATTCGGCCGACAGCGACGTGGTGCCGCTGCCGTCAATCGTGAAGCCGTTTGTCGACGCGTTGCTCGTGGCCGCGGAGGTCACGTTCGCACATGTATCGTCGAGCTTCTGAACCGCAGCGAGTGCAGCAAGATCGGCCACGCGCTGCATGTCACGGCGCGTGAAAAAGACGTTGCCGATGTCGATCGAACCGAGAATCACCATCGACAGCAGTATCCACACGGCCGCCGTGACGACGACCGACCCCCGCTGCCGCCGCGGCGACGCGCGACCTGGTCCCGCCATCCGACTCGATGCATGTCGAGCAGTGCTCATCGCTGCTCCGCTCAATACGATTGCGATGAACTCTGTCCGCCGGACGATCCGTTGCCGTTCGTATTGACCGGCGACCCCATCGATTCCGGAATCTTGTGCTTGAACGATTCGAGATAGCGTTGATAGGAAAGCGATGCGGCATCGCCCAGTACCGGCAAGGCCGGGCCGGCCGCGCGCCCGTCACGCTGGAATGCAAGCAGCGCGTTGGTTGCATGACCGATTTCCGACGCGTCGGGCGCCGGCTGATCGCTATACGCCGCGGTTGCGGCCCCCATGAGCACGAGAAGCGCGACACCTTGGCACACGCGTACCACGCGACCTGGATTCTTGTTGTTCGTCATATCAGTTCCCCCTATGCCTTTTTCATTGTGCAAACCGCTGCAGCAAAGGCGCAGTCGGATCGAATCCCTGGATGTTCGCAACGGGCGACGGACGCTTCGCGACATTCGAGCCCGACACGTCGACCACGCTTCCTGAACCGATCGGCGTCAAAACGGAAGCCGAAGCCGGTGCCTGGGACGCACGACGCCAGGTACGTGCCGCCGTGGCAATCTTCGTCGCGTCGTTGCGGATATCGTTGCGAACGTCCATCGACAGCTTCTGCTGCGCCATCAGCTTCTGCGCATCGTGGGTTCGGCCCGAGGCGAGCAGGTACAGCACCAGGTTGCTGATGATCTTCGGATTGCTCTGGTCGAGTTCGGCCGCCTTCATCAGCGGAATGCGCGCGCCCTCGATATCGCCGCAACGCAGCTTCGCGTAAGCGAGATCCGAAAGCGTCGATGCATCGGTCGGCGCCAGCACGGTTGCCTGCGACAACGCCTGCGCGGCGCGCGGAAAATCGCCCGCGCCGCCGGCAATCAGCCCGAGCCCGCGATAGCCGCGCGCGGCGAGCGTTGTGTTGAGCAACTGCGTATAGACCGCAGTGCTCGCGGCAGGCTGGTCCGTCATGCGCAATGCGTCGGCGCGCAGCAGGATCGTTTGCGGCGACGCACCGTACTGTTTCTCGTATGCGTCGATATGAGCCAGCGACGCGTAATACAGCCCTTGCGACTGCATCCGCTCGATCAGGCCGAGATACATGCCCGGCGTATCCGGCGCCGCCTGCTTCTGCGCCGCCGCGTCCATCAGCGCCGCGCGTTCGGCCTGCGGGCCGACGCCGTACCCGCTTTCCTTGAATGCCGAGCACGCGCCAAGCAAGCCCACCATTGCCAACATGCCCACCACTTTCACAGTTTCATCGATGCGTCTCATCTTGCTTCCTTTGCATCCCGGCATCAGGGCTGCGCCTGGCTCAGCGCGCGCAACACGGAGATCATTCCCGGTCCGGCCGTCACGATCAGCAGTGCCGGCAGCAACGTCAGGATCATCACGCCCGTCATCTTTACCGTCAGCTTGCCGATCCGTTCGCGCAGCATCGCACGGCGCGCCTCGCGCAACCGGTCGCCGAACTGCTTGAGCGGCTCCTGTACCGCGCCACCGTGCTTGTCGACCTGGATCAGCAGCCGCACGATCGCACGCAGATCCTCGTTCTCGAAACCGGACGACAGCCGCTGCAGCGATTGCTCGCGCGTCCGACCGGCAGCGAACTGCCGCTGGGCGATTTCCAATTCCAGCGACAGCACGGGCATCATCCCCTTGAAGTCGTTCGTCAGGACCTGGATGCTCTGATCAAGCGACAATCCGACGCCTTGCAGCAAGCGAAGCATGTCCACCAGCAGCGGCAGTTCGTCGATCACCGCCTGCCGGCGCTGTGCAGCCCGACGTCGCAGGTAGAGCTTCGGCAACATGAAGCCGGTGACGAGCGCAATGCCCCCACCCGCTCGCCATTGCGCACCGGTCAGTTGAGAGCCCATCAGCATGAGGAAAAGCAACGGCACGACGATCGCACAGGCGAGTCGCGCGCTCAGGAACAGCCCACGGGTGCGCGTGTCGGCATAGCCGCACTGCTCCAGCAGCAGCCGATCTTCGTCGGCGACAAGATACCGGCCCAAGCGGGTATCGAGCAGGCGCGCCCCGACCATCGACAGACGGTCCAGCCATTGCACAAGATACGATCGCCGGTCAGCCGCATCCCGTCTTAACGGATCCTGCCGGGATTCATCGGACTCCTGTGCAGCGCGCGTACCTGCTGCCTCCAACGTCGCTGAGCGCCGCTCGAGCGCGCTGGCCAGCGTGCGATCGCTGCGCGTCTGCGCACTTGCGCGGCGTACCGCAAGCAGTGCCAGCAGCACGACGCCGAATGCGCCGAGCGCCAGTGCGAGCGAACCGAGTTGATTGGCTGTCATGCCGTCACCTGAGCTTGGCCATGTGGTACAACCAGATCCCGCCCGCGAACTGCAGCATGAAGGCGATGAACAACAGCTGACGTCCCGTGTAATCGTTCCACATCGACTGGAGATAGAGCGGATTCGTCGCGATCACAAAGCTGCCGATCGCGATCGGCAACATGACCAGCACCCATGCGGACAGTCGCGTTTCCGACGACATAGCAGCCAGTTCCCGTTCGGCCTGCTCGAGGTCGCGCATGAACGTCGACATCCGATCGAGCATGACGTCGGCGCGGCCGCCGTACCGGACCGAGAGCCGCAGCACCGAACCGACCAGTTCGAATTCCTTGGTTTGATAGACGCTCGCGATGTGTCCCATCGCGCGATCGATCTCGACACCCGTACGCAACATCCGCGATACGTGGTCCAGACAACCGCGCAACGGCGCCTCCGTCGTCAGCAGCGCCGCCTGGAACGCCGCCGGCACGCTGTTGCCGAGCGTGACGAGACGCACGATGCCGTCGAGAAATGACGGCAACTGGCGAACGATCGTCAGGCGACGCCGCTGAATGCGGGACACGAGCCAGAACACGAGCAGCGACGCGCCGCACACGAGCGCGGCGACGCAAGCAAGCCAGCCGCCCCGATTACCGGCGACGAGCCCGAGCGCGACCAACCCCAGCAGCGCGAGAAGCGCCTTGCCGCGCGCATCCTCGATACCTGCACGGCTCGCCACGTTGACGAGGTATTCCGTAGCGATCTCACGCCAGTGCGCCCAGCGCGACGCCGGCGCAGCGGATTGCGCGCGGGCCGCACCGGGCACGGATGCGACGTTCTGGACCGGTCTCGCGTCAGGCTGAAGCGCACCCGCCGCTCGCGCGGCCGGCTCGATGCGGCTGTCGATGAAGCGCTGCACGTCGGCGCGGCCGCGTTTCACTTCGCCATGCCGCCACAGTATCAAAGCGGCGGCAACGCAAAGGAGTGCCATTGCAAGCGCGCCAGCCATCAGGCTATACATTGAAACCCCCGCCCCCGCGGCCGAATCCGCCACCGAATCCGCCGCCACCGCTACCGCCAAAGCCCGCGGCCTGCAACGACTGACGGAAACGCGCGAGCTTCGGCGAATGCGGATGAATGCCAAGCGACTCCCAGTTGTCGACCTCTTCGCCCTCGGGTGTCACGCGCGCTTCGTAGCGATAGAGTTCCTGCGTCGCGATGATGTTGTCCGACAGGCCAGTCACTTCGGTAATCGAAAGAATCCGGCGTCGGCCGTTCGACAGACGGCCGATCTGCACGATGAAGTCGATGGCATTCGCGATCTGCCGACGCAGGCTCGATTCCGTTCCCTGGAAACCCGCGAAACCGGCCAGCATCTCAAGACGATACAGACACTCGCGCGGCGAACTCGCGTGGACGGTACCCATCGATCCGTCGTGCCCCGTATTCATCGCCTGCAGCATCTCGAGCACCTCTCCGCCGCGTACTTCGCCGACGATGATGCGATCCGGCCGCATCCGCAGCGTATTGCGCAGCAGGTCGCGGATCGTCACGACGCCGTTACCGTCGAAACCGCCCGGGCGGCTTTCGAGACGCACGACGTGAGGGTGATTCAGCGACAGCTCTGCCGTGTCCTCGATCGTCACGACCCGCTCGTGCTCGGGAATGTAGAACGCCAGCGCGTTGAGCAGCGACGTCTTGCCGGAACTCGTGCCACCCGACACGAGGATGTTGCAGCGCGCCTCGACCGCCGCTTCCAGCAACGTACCGATCTCCGTATTGAACGTACCGTTGGCGAGCAGGTCGGCCGGTTTCAGCGGGTCCTTGCGGAATTTCCGGATCGATACGACCGGCCCGTCGATCGACAGCGGCTCGATCACGACGTTGACACGTCCGCCGTCCGGCAGCCGCGCGTCGACCATCGGGTTCGATTCGTCGAGACGTCGACCGATCGGCGCGAGGATGCGGCGCACGATCCGCAGCAGGTGCGCGTTGTCGGTGAAACGGATCGGCAGCTTCGCCAGGATGCCGTGGCGCGACACGTAGATGTCGTTGTAGCCATTGATCAGGATGTCCTCGACGTGTGGATCGGCGAGCAGATCCTCGATCGGACCGAACCCGGCCAGCTCTTTCGTCAGCGCCTCCGCGATCGCCCTCACCTCGGTTTCGTTCAGCGGAATGCGCCGTAGACGCACGAAGCTGTCGATTTCCAGATCGACGAACTGGTTGATCGCCTGGCGCGACCAGCGGCCGAATTCGGCACCGAGTTCCTCGATGCGCGTCAACAGATGCTCGTGCGCGGCATTCTTGATGTCGTGAAACTGCTGCGACTGGGAGAACGGCGCTGCGCCGTCGGCAAATTGGATGTCGTGTGCCATCGCTTACGATCGCCTGGACGAAGGTTGAATGAAACGCTTGAGGGCGGACAGGCCCAATGCACCTCGCTGGCCGGCAGAGATCGGGCCGGCCAGTCGATCTGCGAGCGGCTCGAGGGCACGCACATACGGATCGCGTTCGGCCGTTTCGACGATCAGCCGCCCCTGATTGGCCGCCTGGCCGATGGCCACGCGACGCGCCGGCAGCGTTGCCAGCAGCGAAATGCCGAGCCGCTCTGCGATCTGGGCCGGTGTCAGGCTCAGCGTCGCGTCGTACTGGTTGACGACGAGACGAATCTTGCCGATGTCGACGCCCGCATCGCGCAGCCCTTCCAGCAGGTCCACCGCAGAGACGATCGATGCGACACCCTGGTCGCACACGAGCCACGCTTCGTCGGCCACGGCAGTGATCTGCGCAACGAATTCATGATTCGTGAATCCGCCGAGATCAACGATCTGCTGGTCGAAGAACGCGCGCAACCGGTTCAACAGGCCGACGCAAGCCGCATACGACACGTCACGCAGGTCGGCGAGATTGGGCGGCAAGGTGGTCAGCGCGACGCCGCTCGCGTGACGCGTCAGCGCCGTGTTGACGAAGGTCCGGTCGATGCGCCGCAGGTTGCGCACGGCTTCGACGAAATGAAATTCGCAGCGCGTGTTGAGGAACAGCGCACTGTCTCCCGCGGGAAGCCCGAGATCGACCAGCGCCGTCTGCCGCGCGTGAGGCGCGGCGACTCCGAACGCAGGCGTGCCCCCTTCCGGGGCGCCCGAACCCGAACGCTTGTGCAGCCACACCGACAGATTCGCGGCGAGCGTGCTGACGCCCATCCCCGCGCGTGCACCGAGCAACGCGACGAGTTTGCCGTGCCGGTTGGCCGGTTCGGTGCCGGTATGCTCCAGCAACCCGCGGGTGATCCGCAAAGCGTCGTCGGCGCTACCGGACACGTCGATGAAATCGCGTACGCCGGCCCGCAGTGCCGCAAGCGCGCTTTCCGGCTCCGAAAGCGTGCCGAGCGCGACGACTGGCAAGCCCGGATGGGCAAGCCGCACGGCGGCCGCAGCAGCGCTCGCCGCGCCCTGCGCGCGAGAAAAATCGATGAAGACGATCGCAGGATTGAGCCCCGTGATGCGCTGGCTCAGCGCACCCGGGTCAAGCGACAACGCTTCCACCGTGCCGGCCGACACCAGTGTCTCGCCCAGCCAGCGGGCATGTTCATCCTGCTGCGATGCGCACACGAAATAATCGGTCACGGCAGGCTCAGCCAACGATAGGGTTCTCGCGTTCATGTTGAACACCCCCGGTTACATATCGCGCGACATCTCGTCCCGCATTCATTTCGAAAATCCGGGCGCTGCATCGGGTGATGCGATGCCGCCAAGATACGACCGCCACACCGGCCCATCACGCTGTTCGGACAGTTCGCCCGGCGTGGTCGGCAACGGCGCGCCTTTCGCGATCGGCGCAACGAGATGCGGCGTCACGATGATCACCAATTCCTTGTCGTTCTGCTGATAATTCAGCGACTTGAAGAAAGCGCCGATGATCGGCAGATCGCCCAGGACCGGCACCTTGTTGATGTTCGACATCGTTTCGCGGTCGATCAGGCCGCCAATCACGAAGCTTTCCCCGTCACCCAGCTCGACCGTCGTATCGGCGCGACGGGTCGTGATCGCCGGCACCGATACGCTGTTGATCGTGACGCCATGCTGGAAGTCGAGCTGGCTCGATTCCGGCGCCACCTTGAGCGCGATGCGGCGCTGGCTCAGCACGGTCGGTGTCAGGGTCAGGCCAACGCCGTACTGCTTCCAGTCGATTGCCGTGGAGCCAAGCGCCTGCGGCACCGGCACGGGGATCTCGCCGCCGGCGAGGAAACTCGCGCTTTGCCCGGACAACGCCACCAGGGTCGGCTGCGCAAGTACGCGGGCAAGGTTGTTCGCCTCGAGAATCGAAATATTGCCGAAGATGCCGCGGCCCGCCGAATTTACTACCAGGTTGAACGCGGACGCGATCGGAATGCCGGCAGTCGCCTGGAACGCCGCCGTTCCCCCACCGGTCACCGACTGGAGACCGCCCGGCGCAAATGCGCCGAATGCGAATCCGTTGCTTTGCTTGAAGAAATTCAGCCCGGCCTCCTTCAGCACCGAGCGGCTGAATTCGACGACCCGCACGTCGACTTGCACGACGCTCCGGTTACCGACTGTCGACGTATCGATCACGGACGCATCTTTGCCGCCCATCCGCTTGCCGACCGCAACTGCCCGCTCATGCGCGTCAAGCGAAGCCGCCGAGCCCGACACGACAGCGGCACCGCCATACGCCTTCACGGACGGCCCCGCGCCGTCCAGCACGGCCTGCGCGGCCGCATCGACGACATTGACGTTCCACACCGTCGGCTCGTCGCGCCCCCGCTCCCACAGCATCACGTTCGTCGAACCGGGAGCCTTCGCAACCAGCAGCACGCTGCCGGCGCGGCTGCCCTTCATGACCAGCACGTCGACGACCGAAGGATCGCCCACCGCGATCCGCTGCAACGTACGGCCGGTAGCGACCTGCCGCTGCGAGCCGACCGCAAGATCAATCGACCCGTTTGCGCCGGCAGCCTCGGCCAACACGGCGAAGGTCATGGCCCAGATGGCAATCGCGTATGCAATCAGTTTTTTTGTCATTGTTTCGGAGACCGTCGTACGGCCTTCTCCCTTCCGTTACTGCTGTCGATGACCGTGCTTGGATTGTCAATAAGCGACCGTTTCGGGCCGCCCACCCCGGATCACTTCAATGCTGTTTCCGCCTTCGCGCGCGACGATCGGCGCACGCGGGGCACGCGCCGGCGCCTGCACGCGGGGTGCGGTGCGCGCACGCCCACCCGACAGTTCATCGAGCCATACGCCTGCGGCCGCCTGCCCGGAAGGCGTCAGATCGCCGGCCGTGCGGATCGCAACCGTCTGTGTCGCGACCTCGTCGTCGCGCGGATTACGGAGCGCGAGCGTCAGGCGGCCGCTTGCTTCCGCGAGCGTCAGTGCATCGACCTGTGCCGTCGGCACCGCGAGCACGGCGGTCCGTACCGCACCACCCGGGCCACCGCTACCGTCGCGGTCGGGCGTCGCGTCGCCGAACGACAGGATCCGCAGCTTCGACATCAGCAGTCGCGCCTGTGAATTGGGAATTTCCGACCCGGCTTGCGCCATCCCCGAGTTGTCGCGTCGCAAATTCAGGAACACGTCGACAAAGTTGCCGGGACGCAACCGGTTTCCGACCGCATTCGTCTCGTCGACCTTGATGGCCACGGCCCGCTCGCCGGGCGCCACCTGGTTCGCCAGCCCTGACGTCAAGCCGCCCTCGACGACCGGCGCGGCGGCAAGGATGTCGTTCGCCGGGATGCGACCGACCAGCAGCGACGGATCGCTGAATCCGCCAGTCGGCATCATCGGTGCCGACGCCAACTTCAGCGCATCGACCGGAATCGGTTGACCGGCCGGCAACAGACGCGTCGCCACGACCACCGGCACCGTCTGGACCATTGCCGCGGCAGGCACCGCGGCCGGCGGATGGGCCGGAGCGCGGCCGAGCATCCACGCATAGATCCCGAGCAGCACGGCGAGCGCAATCAGCAGCCCGGCGATGATCTTCGTCAAGTTGTTGCCCATGGTGAATGTTGAGTGCCGTAAATGTTGTTATGTCGACATGTGAACGCCGCTCGCGCCTGTTGCCGCGCACTGGCCGGCGTCCGTTTCATAAAATGGTCGCCGGATTGATCTGCACGGTTGCCGTGCCGGTCAACTGTGTCGGCGTAACGAGCCCGAGCAAGGGCAGCGACGGAATCAGCGGATTGGTCTTGTACGGATACGTCACCGTGACCGTCACGCAATACATGGTCGCGTCGTAACTGCATGCCCCCGACACGGGTGTCGGAATCTGAACGTTGGCCAGCCACGACGTCAGCCCGATCGCGGTCGACTGTGCCGCCTTCGCCCGGTCGGTCAGCGCCTGCGCCCCCGACCCGTTGGACTCGTAGACATAATTCAGCGCCGTGCGTGCACCTTCGGTCGCAGCAAGCGTCAAGCCTTGCTGAACCGCGAAGATCAGGCCGAACGTCACGATCGCGTACATGATCAGGAAGAACAGCGGAAACACCAGCGCGAACTCGACTGCCGTCGCCCCCTTCTGCCGCCGCCATGACCGTGGCTGGCACTGTCGCTTCATTGCAGCCCCCCGGTAACGACGAGATAGGCCAACCATATCGCTGCCGGAACGACAAGACAGGCTGCGTAAGGTGTTGCCCGCCGTGCGCCGAGCGCGAGCGTCGGCGAACCGCGCGACCACAGCGCGCCCAGCGACGTATGGGTCAGCGTCATCAGCGCGAGGACATGTATACCGGCCGCAAGACTGGCGACAACCCACAGCCATGGCAGCATCGACAAACCGCACCACGCGCCGAGAACCGCGAACACCTTTACGTCCGCCGCGCCCATGACGCGGAATGCAAAAAGCGGGAAAAAGCTCACGAAACCGACGAGCATGCCGATCAATGCCTGCTCGACTGAAATACGAAACGGATTTGCATTAACCAATGCGCTGCAAAGCGCCGCCAAAAGCCCGACGACGACAAGAGGATTCCGAACAAGCCGAAATCGAATATCACCGACGGCAACAAGCGTCGCCCAGGCAAAAAAAATGCTGGTGCTTAGAAGATGTGCCATATCGCGATCGACCGACCAAGTCGACGTAAGGGCGAGCGGTCCGCAAAAACGGACCGCTCGCCGCCCACCGGACTACCGGGGATCAGCCGCCCGGCAACGAACTGGCAATCGTGGAGAACAGCGTCGAGATCTTGGTGCCGATAGTGGTGACACTACCGATGATCAAGGCCGCAATCAGCCCCGCAATCAGACCATACTCGATCGCGGTAACCCCGTCTTCTTCCTTAAGGAAGCGCTTGATGAGTGCTTTCATTTTATTCCTCGTGCCTGTATTTACGTTCGTTGGCCTTTTATACGTATACATCCCCGCATATCTGGCCGGTTGCCCCGCGCTGTTCGCCACATCTGCTGTAACGACAACCAGGTGCACTTTCTTTATAGATTGCCCCGAGGGGCATGGCTCACCATTTGATGCAAGTTAACATTCGCGATAGCAACCCTCCTCGAACGTTGTGTACCGAACCGTACATTTCCTTACATCTGCTTCGGATTCTATATCCGATCCTATTTAAGTTCCAACCTCTTTTAACGACTTGGATCGAAAAAAATGACCAGGAGCACAACGTATTTGTACGGCGTTTCGGTACGACTTACACATAGGATTTACGATAGGTTAGATGTGCACACCTAATCCATCTGTAAAACAGTTGCCTCGTCCACCAAGCCTGCTCGGCCTCCCACGTTACGTTGCACGCGTAACGCCAATGTTGTGACGTTACGTTACGAAACGATCGAAATCGTTCTCATTCGTCTGCACTTAAACAGATTCAACAATCTTTCAATTCCCATAACTTCCTTTTCCGACAAGGAATTGCCTCGTTTAAAACCTGTTGCCGAACCGTCGGGCATCGAAATGGCACGACAGTTGCAGAGTAGTCCTCGCACCACTCAACACAACGCAGTTCACAACACATGTTAATGCGAGGACAAAATGGACATTAAGGTTATCCCTCATGGCGTGTTCCGGACGACTCTGATCGCGGCCACCGTTGCAGCCATGCTTTCCCTCTCCGCGTGCGGCGGCTCGGGTTCCATCAGCCAGGGTCTTGGCGGCGGCTCGAGCTCGGGCGGCGGCGATACGATCTCCACGTCCGGCACGAGCGGAACTTCGGGCTCGTCGGGCACGAGCGGAACTTCGGGTACGAGCGGCACCAGCGGCACCTCGGGTACCAGCGGTACGTCCGGCACAAGCGGGACCTCCGGTACCAGCGGTACGTCGGGCACGAGCGGCACGTCCGGTACTTCCGGCACGTCGGGTGTGTCGTCGAACCCAGTGGGAACTGTCCTCGCAAGCAGCAGCAACATCTTGACGGGTGTCGGCGGAACCGTCTCGGGCCTCGGTTCCGTCATCGGCAGCCAGACGCTGCCGGGCGTCAACCCGGCCACCACACAAGCCGCGGGCGGCATCGTGCAAAGCGTCGGCGGCGCAGTGACCGCACTCGGCAATGGCCTCGGCAACGGTCTCGGCCAGCTCGGCGCGACGAAGGACCCGGTCGGCACCACGCTCGCCAGCACGGGTGGCGTGGTCAACCAGCTCGGCAGCGCAGTCACGCAAACGGGGACCCTGGTCTCGAGCCTCGGCAGCGGCCCGCTCTCGCCGCTCGCACCGGTCACGGGCGCCGTCGGCGGCCTCGTGTCGACGCTCGGCGGTGCCGTCTCGAACGGCGGCAATACCCTCACCAACGCACTGTCGACCGGCCCGATCCAGCAGGTCACGCAGACGGTCAGCTCCGCCATCACGCCGATCACGACGATGGTCGGCCAGACGACCCAGACGATCGGCACGGCAACCGGCCTCGGCGCGCCCGTCAACACGCTGCTCGGCACGGTCGGCAACGGCCTGAACCAGGCCGGCGCCCTGCTCGCGTCGACGGGCGGCAACCCCGTCACGACCGGTCTTGGCAACACGGTCTCGTCGACGGGCAACACCGTGAAGGCCGTCGGCGGCCTGCTCACGGGCGGCACCGGCGGCGTAACCAACCCGCTCGCGCCGCTCACCGGCCTCGTCTCGACGGTCACCGGCGCACTCGGCGGCGCAACGGGTGGAGGCAGCGGCCCGCTCGCACCGGTCACCGGTCTCGTCTCGACGGTCACGGGCGCGCTCGGCGGCGCAGCAGGCGGCGGCAGCGGCCCGCTCGCACCGGTCACGGGTCTCGTCTCGACGGTCACGGGCGCGCTCGGCGGCGCAGCAGGCGGCAGCGGCGGCCCGCTGGCACCGGTCACGGGTCTCGTCTCGACGGTCACGGGCGCGCTCGGCGGCGCAGCAGGCGGCAGCGGCGGCCCGCTCGCACCGGTCACCGGCCTCGTCTCGACGGTCACGGGTGCACTCGGTGGCGCAGCAGGTGGCAGCGGCGGCCCGCTCGCACCGGTCACGGGTCTGCTCGGTACCGTGACGGGCGCCCTCGGCGGCGCAACAGGCAGCGCAGGCGGCAGCAGCCCGCTCGCCCCGGTGACGAACGTCGTGTCCACGGTAACGAGCGCGGTCGGCGCCCCGGCATTGACCGGCGGCACGGGCGCCGTCACGAACTCGGGCTCGGCGTCGAATCCGCTCGCACCGGTCACGTCGCTGATCGGCGGCCTGCTCGGTGGCACGCACGGCAAGTAAACCAACATCCATCGATCGAAAAGACAGCGAGGAGTCAATCATGTCCCAGCAACGTTCTCTCACGATAGCCGCCCTGCACCAGTGGCGCGTGCCCCTTACGGCCTTCGCCGCAGCCTGCCTGCTGGCCGCCTGCGGCGGCGGCGGCGTGAGTTCGCCGCCGACCAGCAGCAACAACAACCCCAGCAGCACGAGCGGTACACCGAGCACGAGCGGCACCAGCGGCACGTCCACCGGAACCAAGGGCGTCGTCAGCACGGTTGGCCAGACGGCCACCGACCTTGGCAGCACGGTCGGCAACATCACCGTGCCCGGCCTCGGCGACGGTGTGACGAAGGGCGTCGGCAGCACGCTCTCCAGCACGGGCACGATCGTCGGCGCAGCTGCCGATGCCGTGAGCAACGGGCTGGGACAGATCGGTACGACCAAGGATCCGGTCGGCACGACCGTCGCGGGCCTCGGCAACGTGGTCGGCGCGACGAGCAACACGGTGTCCGGCCTGAGCTCCACGGTCAAAGCGCTCGGCACGGGGCAACTCGCGCCGCTCGCGCCCGTCACGACGCCGGTCGGCACCGTGCTCGACACGGTGGCCAATGGCTTGACGGCTGCCGGCACGACGATCGGCTCGACGCTGTCGTCGGGCGCCGTGCAGCAAGTGACGCAGCCGCTCAGCTCGGCGATCACGCCGCTCGTGATTACCGCAGGCCAGGTCACGCAACAGGTCGGCACGACGACCGGCCTCGGCCAACCCGTCTCGGGTCTGCTCGGCCAGGTCGGCGGCGCGATCAGCTCGGCCGGCAAGCAGGTTGGCGGCACGTCGAGCCAGCCGCTCGTCGGCGACGTCGGTCAGCTCGTGACAGCGGTCGGCAACACCGTGACCAACGCGGGCGGCCTCGTCAACCCGAACGGCCCGAACGGCGCGGCGCCGATCCCCGGCCTGATCACGAGCCTCGTCGGCGGCTCGACGGCGACCGTGCAGAACGGCACGTCGTCGGGTTCCGGCTCGACGAATCCGCTCGGCGGCCTGCTGTCGGGTCTCGGCTCGACGCCGCTCGGCTCGCTCACGGGTGCACTCGGCGGCGCGACCGGCGGTTCGGGCAGCAGCCCGCTCGCGCCCGTCACGGGCCTCGTCTCCACCGTTACCGGCGCACTGAGCGGTGCGGCGGGCGGTAGCGGCGGCCCGCTCGCCCCCGTCACGAATCTCGTGTCGACGGTCACGGGCACGCTCGGCGGCGCAACGGGTGGCGCAGGCAGTGCAAACCCTCTCGCGCCTGTCACCGGTTTGCTGAATACTGTCACCGGAGCAGTTGGCGGCGCAGCGGGATCCGGGGGAGCGAGCCCGCTCGCGCCGGTCACGTCGCTGGTCGGCAGCGTCACGGGAACGGCAACATCGGGCGGCGGCTCGACGGGCCTGCTGGCACCGGTAACGGGGTTGCTGGGTACGCTGGGTAGCGTTGGCAAGTAAGGAGGACGGTCGCACCTTCGCAGCCGGAGCGGAGGGTGCGACCGTACAAACACAACCGGCATTGCGGCACGCGGCGCGCGGCACCCTGGTGTCGCGCGCCGGCATTACAAAGAAGACGAAAAGCAAGGCCTACGAGGAAGAACAATGAAATCCAGACTCGACAGATGGATGATGCTGCTCGCCGCCATCGCGGCAGCCAGCACGGCACAGGCACAAACGCGCGTCGGCGGTAACCCGCTCGACTCCCTGCCCCAGATCAACGCGCCGAAAACCGGCCCGAACGTAACCGTGCAGGTCGCGCCCCAGGCGCCGCAACTGCAGGAGTTGCTGTCGCGCCACCTGACACCGACGACATTCCAGGTCGAAGGCGTAAAGTCGGTACCGTTCGAGGAAATCTCGCGTCGCTTCACCCCCC
This sequence comes from Burkholderia sp. LK4, assembly GCF_001043615.1. Classification (NCBI taxonomy): domain Bacteria; kingdom Pseudomonadati; phylum Pseudomonadota; class Betaproteobacteria; order Burkholderiales; family Burkholderiaceae; genus Burkholderia; species Burkholderia sp. LK4. Next base: position 33,757 of record NZ_LDUL01000033.1, on the reverse strand, counting down.
TCGTCGGCAAGGACATCACGATCGGCGATCTGATCGAAACCGCCAACGGCGTGACGAAGCTTTACCAGGAACGCGGTTACGCGCTGTCGTTCGCGTTTGTTCCCGCGCAGACGTTCGAGAACGGCGTCGTGCGCATCACGGTTGTCGAAGGCTATGTGTCGGACGTCAAGGTCACCGGCAAGCCCGGGGCAATGGAATCGAAGATTCGCGCGATCGCAGCGCATATCACCGACGATCGCCCGCTGCGCCGCGCAACGTTCGAGCGCTACGTGAACACGTTCGGCCTCTTGCCCGGCCTCACGGTGAAGGCGAACGTACCACCGCCGCAAACCACCGACGGCGCCACGACGCTCGAACTTGCCGTCGACCGCAAGGCATTCAACGTCAGCACCGGTATCGATTTCAACCACCCGGGCGTACAGGGCCTCATCACCGCGACCGAAAACGGCCTCACGAAGTTCGGCGAGCAGCTGAGCATCTCCGCACTGGCGCCACCGGGGCGTGACAAGCAGACCTACTTCGCGTTCAGCGGCGCGGTGCCCGTCGGCAGCAGCGGGCTGATCACGCGCCTCGATGCAAGCACCTATCGCGGCAAGCCTACTGACAATCCGGGCCTGCCGTCGTCCGTCCAACGCACCGTCAAGAACGAGAAGCTTGGTCTTTCGGCATCCTATCCGATACTGCTGAACAACCAGCGCAGCTTGCTCGGCACTGTGTCGGGTTATGCCGCACACAATGAAGACCGCTACCAAAGCCAGACCAACGGCAATACCCTCGAAAACCGGTCACAGGTCCGCGTGATGCAATTGCAGCTCGACTACACGAGCGTCGAACCGAAGCAGGTGCGAAAACTGAGCATCAACGTCGCCAAGGCATTCGACATCCTCGGTGCATCGAAATCGCAGACTGGCGTGGTCAACGGTGTGGGGGTTACATACGCCGACCCGACGTCGCTGACCTTCGTCCGTACCGGCGCGACCTTCACGCAAACCAACGAATGGCCGTTCCGGATCGGCACGTCAGTCTCGCTGACCGGGCAATACAGCCCTGACTCGCTGCCGACGTCCGAGCAGATCTCGTTCGGCTCGACGCGCTACGCGCTCGGCTATCAGCCGGGCGAAGCGTCGGGCGACTCGGGATGGGGGATGTCGCTGGAGGTCAACCGTGGCTTCACGCCGGGCTGGACGTATATGAAGTCCGTGACGCCGTACATCGCCTACGACATGGCGCGTGTGTACCTGCATTCAGGCACGCCGTCGCCCAACCGCATGTCGTCGGTCGGCATCGGTGTGCGTTTCACGGACAGCCGCTTCTACAGCCTCGACCTGAACGTCGCGAAGCCGGTGGGCGACGCGCCAGTCGAAAGCGCATCACGCAGCCCGCGCATCAACGCCGCATTCTCGTATCAGCTCAACTGATCGGTCACCAAACAGCCCGCGCCATGCGGGCTGTTTCGATTAGAGCCCCCTCTATCAAACGTGGCGCGCGGTTTCACGTATTCTGGCGAAGCTCGCAACATGCCCGCCCCATGCAGACGGTCGTGCGGGCAAATCGAACACGACATGCAAAACAAGGAGGACGACAATGATTCAACTGACCCGCCCGTTGCGTGCAATCGCCTTCGCCGGCGCACTGCTCGCTTGCGCCGCCCCCACGTTCGCACAGGCAGACAGCCCCATCGGCATGTGGCAGACGATCGACGACAACACCCATCAGCCGAAGGCACTCGTGCAGATCGCCGAGGACGGCGACGGTGCGCTGACCGGCAAGGTCGTCAAGGGCCTCGGCGCGAACGATACGCCCGATCGCCGCTGCACCGCCTGCACGGACGAGCGCAAGGATCAGCTCATCAAGGGCATGACGATCATCAAGGCGATGAAGAAGGAAGGCGACCACTGGGACGGCGGCAACATTCTCGACCCGGAAAACGGCAAGGTCTACAAGTGCAAGATGACGCTCGAAGACGGCGGCCAGAAACTCGTCGTGCGCGGTTATATCGGCGTATCGCTGCTCGGCCGTTCGCAGACCTGGGTTCGCCAACAATGACGCGCGGCGCGTGCTGAAACGCGCGGCTTAATGGAAAAAACCGGCCTGACGATGAATTCGTCAGGCCGGTTTTCTTTTGGTGCGCGCGTCGGCGCAAACAACGCAGTAAACAGCGGACATCAGGCTGCGTGCTTCATCGTACCCGGCGCATAACTGCCCGGTGTGCGACCCACGGGTACCACGCCGCTGCGCGCCTCCGCCGCCTTCGATTGCGTATGCTTGCGCATCCGCACCGACAATTCATTGCACAGGTTCACGCCCGAGTCGCCGTAGAGTTCACGCATCACGCTCATCAGCGTGCCCGTCTCGTGCCAGACCTTGAAGCGGCGATGGCATGTCTGATACGAAGGGTAACGGCGCGGCATCGCCGACCACGTTGCGCCGCTGTAGATGACCCAGAGCACGCCGTTCATCACGGCACGGGTATTGGCTAGCGGCCGGCCGCGCAACTCGGTGCGCGGCTGCATTTCGGGCAGAAGCGGCGCGACGCGGCGCCACTCGTGGTCGGTCAGATCGCGATACGGTGTCATGGACATCTCCAGCCTTGGTAACCATGACACAACGATATCGGCTCACCTCAACGATGAATATAAGACAAGTCCGAAAATACCCCGAGATCGCCTGAATTTGACCGGAATTGACGTTTGAATACCGTCAATTGCCGGAAATCGCCCTCAGGTCAACGACGTATCGACGATGCGGCGCGGCGTTTCGAGGTACTCCTTCGACTGCATCTCGACAATTCGAGACACCGTGCGCGCGAATTCGTTGGCCATCGGGCCCTCGACGTACAGCTGCTCCGCCGGCACCGCCGCGGACATCAGCAGCTTGACCTTGTGGTCGTACAACACGTCGATCAGCCAGGTGAAGCGGCGCGCCTCGGACGCCATCCGCGGCGACATCTGCGGCACCTCGGACAGCACGATCGCGTGGAACCGGCTCGCGAGTTCGAGATAGTCGTTCTGCGAACGCGGGCCGCCGCACAGCGTCGCGAAATCGAACCATACGACGCCGTCCGCCTTGCGCAGCGCCTTCAGCTCACGCTTCTCGATATGCAGGAGCGGGCTTTCATCGGGTACCGCCGCAAGCTTGCCGAACGCATGGCGCAGTTCGCGATCGGCATCCGCGCCGAGCGGCGTGTGATACATCTTCACCTGCGCGAGCGTGCGCTGGCGATAATCGACGCCCGCGTCGACGTTCAGCACGTCGAGCTTGTCCTTGATCAGCGCAATCGCCGGCAGCATGCGGTCGCGATGCAGACCGTCCGGATACAGGTCGTCGGGATCGTAGTTGGACGTCATCACGAACTGCACGCCGTTGTTGAACAGGCGGTCGAGCAGACGGTACAGGATCATCGCATCGGCAATGTCCGACACGTGGAACTCGTCGAAGCAGATCAGACGGTAGCGCTTCGCGATACGCCGCGCGAGTTCGTCGAGCGGATCGGCCTGCCCTTTCAGTTCCTCGAGCTCGCGGTGGACTTCGCGCATGAATTCGTGGAAATGCAGGCGCGTCTTGCGCTGCACGGGCACGACCGCGTAGAAGCTGTCCATCAGGAAGCTCTTGCCGCGTCCGACGCCGCCCCACATGTAGACGCCGCGCGGGAGGTCGGGATGATTGATGAGCTTCTTGAATGCGTTCGAGCGGCGCGCCTTGTACTCGACCCACTCGTCGAAACATTGCTGCAGGCGATCGACGGCCGCGCGCTGCGCGGGATCGGACTGATAGCCGCGCGTGCTCAGTTCGCGCGTGTAGTATTCGGTGACGTTCATCGGGCAAACCGGAAAAAACGAAGGCGGACGGGAAACCCCGCCCGCCCTCGTCATGAGACGGCTGCGCCGGCCGATGGCCGGCCGGCGCTATACCGCGCTCAGCTGTTCAGCGAGCGCTTGTCGACGGCGAGCGCCGCTTCGCGCATCACTTCCGACATCGACGGGTGCGGATGGCAGATGCGGGCGATGTCTTCCGACGCCGCCTTGAATTCCATCGCCACCACGGCTTCCGCGATCAGGTCCGACGCGTTCGCGCCGATCACGTGCACGCCGAGCAGTTCGTCGGTCTTCGCATCCGCGATCATCTTCACGAAGCCGTCCGGCGCGTTCATGCCGAGCGCGCGGCCGTTGATCGAGAACGGGAACTTGCCCGACTTGATCTCGCGACCTTCCGCCTTCAGCTGCTGCTCCGTCTTGCCGACCCATGCGATTTCCGGGTACGTGTAGATCACCCACGGAATGCAGTTGTAGTCGATGTGCGGCTTCTGGCCGTCGATCACTTCCGCGACCAGCACGCCTTCGTCTTCCGCCTTGTGCGCGAGCATCGGGCCGCGCACCACGTCGCCGATCGCGTAGACGTTCGGCACCGCCGTGCGGCAGTGGTCGTCCACGTCGATGAAGCCGCGCTCGTTCGCCTTCAGGCCGATTGCCTCGAGGCCGAGGTTGTCGGTGTTCGGCACGCGGCCGACCGACACGATCAGGCGGTCGGCGTCGAGCGTCTGCGCGTTGCCGTCCTTGTCCGTGTAAGCGATCGACACGCCGTCGGCAGTCGTCTTCACTTCGCCGATCTTCACGCCGAGATGGATGTCGAGCCCCTGCTTCTTGAACAGCTTGGCCGCTTCCTTCGCGAGCGCTTCGTCGGCTGCGCCGAGGAATGCCGGCAGCGCCTCGAGCACCGTCACTTCGGCACCCAGGCGACGCCACACCGAGCCGAGCTCGAGGCCGATCACGCCTGCGCCGATCACGGCGAGCTTCTTCGGCACCGAGTCGAACGTCAGCGCACCTTCGTTGTCCGACACGATCTTGTTGTCGACCGGGATGCCCGGCAGGTGACGCGCCTTCGAGCCCGTCGCGATGATCACGTTCTTCGCGGTGACGACTTCGGTTTCACCCTCGCCGCTCACTTCGATCTGCACGCCGGCGTCGGTCTTGCCGGTGAACTTGCCATGGCCCTTCAGCCAGGTGATCTTGTTCTTCTTGAACAGGAACTCGATCCCGCTCGTCATCTTCTCGACGATCGCGTCCTTGCGGCCGAGCATCTTCGCGACGTCGATCTTCACGCCGTCGACCGTGATGCCGTGGTCGGTCAGGTGATGCGACGCGTTCTCGAACTCTTCCGACGACGCGAGCAGCGCCTTCGACGGAATGCAGCCGACGTTCAGGCAGGTGCCGCCGAGCTTCAGCGCGCCGGCCGGGTTCTTCCACTTCTCGATACAGGCAACGGTCTTGCCGAGCTGCGCGGCGCGAATCGCGGCGATGTAGCCGCCGGGGCCGGCGCCGATCACGACGACGTCAAATTCCTTGGACATGACAATCCTTTCTACTTGTACGCCTGCACGTTCGCGCGCGGGCGCGAACGTGCAGAACGGGTCGATGCAGTGAGACTCGGCTTACAGGTCGAGCAGCAGGCGTGCCGGATCTTCCAGCGCATCCTTCATCGCGACGAGCGACAGCACGGCTTCGCGGCCGTCGATGATGCGGTGGTCGTACGACAGCGCGAGGTAGTTGATCGGGCGGATCACGATCTGGCCGTTTTCAACGACCGGACGCTCCTTCGTCGCGTGCACGCCGAGGATGGCCGATTGCGGCGGGTTGATGATCGGGGTCGACAGCATCGAGCCGAACACGCCGCCGTTCGAGATCGAGAACGTACCGCCCGTCATTTCCTCGATCGACAGCTTGCCGTCCTTCGCCTTCTGGCCGAATTCGGCGATCTTCTTCTCGATCTCGGCGAGGCTCAGCTGATCCGCGTTGCGCAGGATCGGCACGACGAGGCCGCGCGGCGAGCCGACAGCGATACCGATGTCGAAGTAGCCGTGGTAGACGATGTCGTTACCGTCGATCGACGCGTTCACGAGCGGGAACTTCTTCAGTGCGTGGACAGCGGCCTTCACGAAGAACGACATGAAGCCGAGCTTCACGCCATGTTCCTTCTCGAACTTGTCCTTGTACTTGTTGCGCAGCTCCATGACCGGAGCCATGTTGACTTCGTTGAACGTCGTCAGGATCGCGTTGGTCTGCTGCGATTCGAGCAGACGCTCGGCGATACGCGCACGCAGACGCGACATCGGCACGCGCTGTTCCGGACGGTCGTTGAGCCACGTCGTCGCCGACGCCGGCACCTTCACTTCCGGCAGCGACGGCTTCGCCGCGGCCTTTGCCGGTGCGGCAGCCGGAGCGGCCTTCGGTGCGCTGCCCGCGGCCAGCGCGTCGCCCTTCGTGACACGGCCGTCGCGGCCCGAACCTGCGACGTCGCCTGCCGACAGGCCCTTCTCGGCCAGCAGCTTCGACGCGGCCGGCGATGCCGTAGCCGAGCTCGATGCCGTTGCGGTAGCCGGCTGTGCTGCCGGTGCGGCTGCAGCAGGCGCTGCGGCCGGCTTGACTTCGGCCGCGCCCGCAGCAGCTTCGGCTGCACCTGCCTTCGCTTCCGTATCGATCGTAGCGATCAGTTGATCGGCAACGACGGTGTCACCGTCGTTCTGCAGCACTTGCGCGAGCACGCCCGCGGCCGGTGCCGGCACTTCGAGCACGACCTTGTCGGTCTCGAGTTCGATCAGGATTTCGTCCTGCGCGACTGCTTCGCCCGGCTTCTTCTTCCACTGCAGCATGGTGGCCTCCGAAACCGACTCCGAAAGCTGGGGGACTTTGACTTCTACGATAGCCATGTGATTTTCCTGGATGCTTAATCTGGGGTGTGACGAGGTTCGTGCGATTCCTTCGGCCGGTGCGGCGCGCAGCGCGCCCGGCGGGCCAAAGGAGACGGGAAAGCGCGCTGCGCCTTCCCGTTTCGCTTCCGTCGGTTATTTCGCGATCGATGCGCTCTTCAGGCGGCCGAATGCACCTTCGATGAGGGCCTTCTGCTGCTCGTAGTGCTTCGCGTAGTAGCCAACCGCCGGCGAGGCCGAAGCCGGACGGCCGCTGTATGCCAGCTTCTGCCCTTCCTTCATGCCTTCCTTCAGGTGGTGCTCGACGTAGAACCAGGGGCCCTGGTTCTGCGGCTCGTCCTGCACCCAGACCACTTCAGTCGCGTTCTCGTACTTCTTGATTTCGGCTTCGAACTGCTTGTGCGCGAACGGATACAGCTGCTCGATACGGATGATCGCGACGTCGTTCGCCTTCGCTTCGCGGCGATGTGCGACGAGGTCGTAATACACGCGGCCCGAGCACACCAGCACGCGCTTGACCTTCTTCGCGTCGATGCCGCCGTCGGTTTCGCCCAGCACCGGCTGGAACGAACCCTTCGCGAGCTCCGACAGGTCCGACACGGCTTCCTTGTGGCGCAGCAGCGACTTCGGCGTTGCGACGATCAGCGGCTTGCGGAACAGGCGGATCATCTGGCGACGCAGCAGGTGGAAAATCTGCGCCGGCGTCGTCGGTTGAACGACCTGCATGTTGTGATCGGCACACAGCTGCAGGAAACGCTCGATACGCGTCGACGAGTGTTCCGGACCCTGGCCTTCGTAGCCGTGCGGCAGCAGCATCGTCAGACCCGACACGCGACCCCACTTCACTTCGCCCGACGAGATGAACTGGTCGATCACGACCTGCGCACCGTTGACGAAGTCGCCGAACTGGGCTTCCCACAGCACGAGCGTGTTCGGCTCGGCGGTCGAGTAACCGTATTCGAAGCCCAGCACCGCTTCTTCCGACAGCACCGAGTCGATCACCGTGAACTTCGCCTGACCGTCGGCGATGTTCTGCAGCGGCACGTACGTGCCGTCGTTCCAGCGCTCGCGGTTCTGGTCGTGCAGCACCGCGTGACGGTGCGTGAACGTGCCGCGGCCCGAGTCCTGGCCCGTCAGGCGCACCGAGTAGCCCGATGCGACGAGCGACGCGAACGCGAGGTGTTCACCCATGCCCCAGTCGAGCGGCTGGTCGCCACGCGCCATGTTGCGGCGGTCGTTGATCACGCGCTCGACGAGCGGGTGAACCTTGAAGTTTTCCGGGACCGTCGTGATGCGTTCGCCCAGGCGCTTCAGTTCGGCGAGCGGCACGGCCGTGTCGGCTGCATCCGTCCACTTGCGGTTCAGGAACGGAACCCAGTCGACCGCGTACTTGCTCTTGTAGTTCGACAGGACCGGATCGACCGTGTGGTGACCGTCGTCCATCGCCTTGCGGTACGCCTTCACGTAGTTGTCGGCGTCTTCCGCGGTGATCACGCCCTGCTGCACGAGCTTCTCGGCGTACAGCGCACGGGTACCCGGGTGCTGTGCGATCTTCTTGTACATCAGCGGCTGCGTGACCGCCGGCGTGTCCTGCTCGTTGTGACCCAGCTTGCGGAAGCAGACAATGTCGATCACGACATCCTTGTGGAACTGCATCCGGTAGTCGATCGCGATCTGCGTCGCGAGGATCACGGCTTCCGGATCGTCGCCGTTTACGTGCAGTACCGGCGCCTCGATCATCTTGACGACGTCGGTACAGTACAGCGTCGAGCGCGCGTCGCGCGGGTCGGACGTCGTGAAGCCAATCTGGTTGTTGATGACGATGTGCAGCGTGCCGTGCGTGCCGTAACCGCGCGTCTGCGCGAGGTTCAGCGTTTCCATCACGACGCCCTGGCCAGCGAAGGCCGCGTCGCCGTGGATCTGCACCGGCAGCACTTGCAGGCCGTCTTCGTCGCCGCGACGGTCCATCCGCGCCTTCGCGGAACCTTCGACCACCGGGTTCACGATTTCGAGGTGCGACGGGTTGAACGCGAGCGACAGGTGGACCGGGCCGCCTTCCGTCGACACGTCCGACGAGAAGCCCTTGTGGTACTTCACGTCACCTGCCGGCAGGTCGTCAACGTGCTTGCCTTCGAATTCGGCGAACAGGTCGGCCGGCATCTTGCCCAGCGTGTTGACCAGCACGTTCAGACGGCCGCGGTGCGCCATGCCGATGATGATTTCCTGCACGCCGCGCTTGCCCGCGTGCTGGACGACTTCGTCCATCGCCGCGATGAAGCTTTCGCCGCCTTCGAGCGAGAAGCGCTTCTGGCCGACGTACTTGGTATGCAGGTAACGCTCGAGGCCTTCGGCGGCCGTCAGGCGATTCAGGATGTGCTTCTTCTCGTCAGCCGAGAAGTTCGGCGTCGCGCGGGTCGATTCCAGACGCTCCTGCCACCAGCGTTTCTGTTCCGGGTCGCTGATGTACATGTACTCGGCGCCGATCGTGCCGCAGTACGTGTCACGCAGGCCCTTGACGATGTCGCGCAGCGAAGCCTGGTCGAAACCGAAATACAGGTTGCTTGCGCTGTACGTCTGGTCGAGGTCGCCTTCGGAGAAATCGTAGAACGCGGGTTCGAGTTCGGGAATGGCGGGACGTTCGCGACGCTTCAGGGGATCGAGATTGGCCCATTGCGAGCCGAGGAAGCGATAAGCGCTGATGAGGGACTGCACGTGCACTTGCTTGCGCGCTGCAGCAAGGTTGGTGCTGCTTTCGCGCGGGATGAAGGCATTGGCCTTCGCACGCTCGGCGAACGATTCGACGATCGGGAAATGAGCGACGTCATTGGCATTCGAGCCGTCCGTTGCAGGCACGTTCTGCAGCGCGTCGAAATACTCTCGCCAGTTCTCCGGCACCGATGCCGGATTGTTGAGGTATGCATCGTACAGTTCTTCAACGTACGAAGCATTGCCGCCGAACAGATAGGAGTTCAGCTGAAACTGCTTCATTACATCTGACATTTTACGCTCACCTTTCTTCGAGCTTCTCGAGAAATAGCGGGTTACTCAACCTTCCGCGACACGGCCTGACCGTTTAGCGGATTGCGAATCAAGTCTTGCTTGGAAGGACCTAAAACTTGCGTGCGCGCAGCATATCACAGAACCGATACCGGAGTTCACGGCGAAATGTGCCTGAAAGCACCGCGCGACGGGGTTTTGCCGGATTGCCACGACCCGCGGGAACAGTGTTTTGCAGCGCACCCGGTTGCACATCGTTCAGATGCAAAAAAGGCCACCCCGAAGGCGGCCTTTTTCGTTCTGCACGGGAACGATCGATGCTTAGTCGACCGCGCCTTCGCGGCTCGCGCGGCGACGCTCGTGCTCCTTCAGGAAGCGCTTGCGCAGGCGGATCGACTGCGGCGTCACTTCGACGAGTTCGTCGTCGTCGATGAATTCGACCGCGTACTCGAGCGACATCTGGACCGGCGGCACCAGGCGCACGGCTTCGTCGGTGCCCGACGCACGCACGTTGGTCAGCTGCTTGCCCTTGATCGGGTTCACGACGAGGTCGTTGTCGCGGCTGTGGATGCCGATGATCATACCCTCATAGAGCGCATCGCCCGGCTTCACGAACATGCGGCCGCGATCCTGCAGCTTCCACAGTGCGTAGGCGACCGCTGCGCCGTCGTCCTGCGAGATCAGCACGCCGTTGCGGCGCTCGAACACCGAGCCGTCCTTGACCGGTGCGTACGAGTCGAAGATGTGGCTCATCAGGCCCGTGCCGCGCGTGAGCGTCAGGAATTCGCTCTGGAAGCCGATCAGGCCACGCGCCGAGATCTTGTACTCCAGACGCGTGCGACCACGGCCGTCCGATGCCATGTCGAGCATCTCGCCCTTGCGGCGGCCGAGCTCTTCCATCACGCCACCCTGGTGCTCGTCCTCGACGTCGACGGTCAGCAGCTCGTACGGCTCGTGACGCACGCCGTCGATTTCCTGCATCACGACGCGCGGACGCGACACGGCCAGCTCATAGCCTTCACGGCGCATGTTCTCGACGAGAATCGTCAGGTGCAGTTCGCCGCGGCCCGACACTTCGAACACCGTTTCGTCGCCGGTGTCCTTCACGCGCAGCGCGACGTTGTGGTTCAGTTCCTTCATCAGGCGGTCGCGGATCTGGCGGCTCGTCACGAACTTGCCTTCGCGGCCGGCGAGCGGCGACGAATTGACGAGGAAGTTCATCGTCAGCGTCGGCTCGTCGACGGTGATCATCGGCAGCGCTTCCGGCGTATCGACCGCGCAGATCGTTGCGCCGATACCGACGTCTTCAATACCGTTGATCAGCACGATGTCGCCCGCTTCGGCCGATTCGACCTGCACGCGCTCGAGGCCCGTAAACGACAGCACCTGGTTGATCTTGCGGTTCAGCACTTCGCCTTCCGGGCCGAAGCGCATCGCGACCGGCTGACCCGGCTTGATGCGACCGCGCGTGATGCGGCCGACGCCGATCCGGCCGACGTACGTCGAATAGTCGAGCGACGTGATCTGCAGTTGCAGCGGCGCGTCCGGATCCGCCGGACGGACCGGCACGTGCTCGAGGACTGCCTCGAACAGCGGGCGCATGTCGCCTTCGCGCGCAGCCGGGTCGAGCGACGCATAGCCGTTCAGGCCCGATGCGTAGACGATCGGAAAATCGAGCTGCTCTTCGGTTGCGCCAAGCTTGTCGAACAGGTCGAAGGTCTGGTTGATGACCCAGTCGATCCGCGCACCCGGACGGTCGATCTTGTTGACGATGACGATCGGCTTCAGGCCGAGCGCCAGCGCCTTCTTCGTGACGAAGCGCGTCTGCGGCATCGGGCCCTCGACCGCGTCGACGAGCAGCAGCACCGAGTCGACCATCGACAGCACGCGCTCCACCTCGCCGCCGAAGTCCGCGTGCCCCGGCGTGTCGACGATGTTGATGTGCGTGCCTTCGTACTCGACCGCGCAGTTCTTCGCGAGAATCGTGATCCCGCGCTCCTTTTCGATGTCGTTCGAGTCCATCACCCGCTCCGCAATCTGCTGGTTCTCGCGGAAGGTGCCGGACTGGCGGAGCAGTTGGTCGACGAGCGTGGTCTTGCCGTGGTCGACGTGGGCGATGATGGCGATATTGCGAAGGGCGCGGGTCATAGAAACCTGGAAATCGTTTGAACGCGCAAAAGCGCCCGCTCGTTTTTCACGGGCGCGCGCATTGCAGCTTGGAAAGCCACAAATTATAGCACGTGAGAATGTCGGCAACCGACCGGCACGTTGCAACGCAGCAGGCTGGCCAACACACCCTCCCCTCGAACGCGCCAATCTGTCGAAGCCCATGTCGCCGTCGGGCACAAAAACCTTATTGATATGAGGGATTTTTGCGACGCAAAGCGCGCCCGTTGCCGTTCGATTAACATTTGCCGCGGCAAACAACTGTGCCTATACTGCTGCCTAGTCAACTATTGCAGCTTCAGGGTTTTATGTCGGATTCTTCTACCTCATCCCCCGTTTCGCCGCTGTCCACGTATCAGATGAACGACAGCGTCGGTTATCTGATGTCGCGCGTGAAGTCGGTGATGACCAACCTCGTCACGCAACGCACGCAGGAAGAGCTCGGCATCACGGGCACGCAGGCGAGCATGCTGTTCATGATCGCGGTCGGCAAGTGCTCGACGGCCGCCGAGCTTGCCCGCGAGTACGGGATCGACGCGAGCGCAGTCACGCGCCTGCTCGACCGGGTCGAAAAACGCGGCCTGCTGTCCCGTGTCCGCAGCATCGAGGATCGACGTGTCGTGCGCCTCGAGCTGACCGACGAAGGCCGTGCGCTCGCCGAACGGCTGCCGCCGATTTTCCGCAGCGTGCTCGACCAGGTGCTGGACGGGTTCACGCCGGAAGAAGTCGGGTTCCTGAAGAGCATGCTGCGCCGCATTCTCAGCAACTATTGCGAGACCGCCGGCGGCAGCATCACGTAATAGTTGCCATAACAATTACTTTTGACAGATTAATGTAAGGAAATCCTTGCAGTGTCCATCATTCATTCCGAGTCAGGGATCAGCGCGATGAAATCCTCCCCGTTGTCCGTGCGCGCCGGGTCGTGCCGCACCGCCGTCGCCGTCGCGGTCGCCGCACTGGCGCTGGCGGGCTGCGCGAACTACATCGGCATCAAGAGCGACAAGCAGATCGCCCCCGCGTCGCAATTCGAATCCGCCCAGAGCCTGCCGGCCCAGGGCGGCCAGTGGCCGGCGCTCGACTGGGCCAGCCAGTTCGGCGATCCGCAACTGCCGAAGCTGATCGACGAAGCCCTGCAGGGCAATCCGTCGATCGCGCAGGCACAGGCGCGCATCGCAAAGGCGTCGTCGTACATCGAATCGTCGCGCTCGAACCTGATGCCCAAGGCGGAAGCCAGCTATTCGTGGACGCGTGAGCTGTATTCGTCGAACGCGCTGTTCCCGCCGCCGTACGGCGGCCAGTGGTACAGCGAGAACAACGCGCTCGCGAGCGCGTCGTGGGAACTCGACCTGTGGGGCAAGAACCGCGAGCGCCTGCACACTGCCGTGTCGCAGGAAAAGGCGGCCGAAGCCGACATGCAGCAGGCACGCATCACGCTCGCGTCGTCGGTCGCACGCACCTACAACTCGCTCGCGCAGCTCTATGCGCTGCGCGATATCGCCCAACGCGAGATCACCAACCGCGAGACGGTCGGCAAGATCACCGACGGCCGCGTATCGGCCGGCCTCGACACCAACGTCGAACGCCAGACGGCCCGCGGCAATATCGCGACGACCCAGGCTTCGCTGTCCGATCTCGATGGGCAGATCACGACGGTGCGCTACCAGCTCGCGGCACTGCTCGGCAAGGGCCCGGATCGCGGGCTGCAGATCGCGGCGCCCGTGATGAACCCGAGCGGCGAAGTCGCACTGCCCGGCAACCTGCCGGCCGATCTCGTCTCGCGCCGCCCCGACATCGTCGCCGCGCGCTGGCAGGTCGAAGCCGCGATGCACGACGTGAAGGAAGCGAAGGCCGAGTTCTACCCCGACGTAAACCTTGCGGCCGGTTTCGGCTTCGATGCGTTCGGCTGGGGCAAATTCCTGAACTTCGCGAGCCGCCAGGCGCAGTTCGGCCCGGCGATCCACCTGCCGATTTTCGACGCCGGCGCGCTGCGCGCGCAGCTCAAGGGCCGCTACGCGGACTTCGACCTGTCGGTGGCGAACTACAACCAGACGCTGATCAGCGCGCTGAACGACGTCGCGACGCAGGTCGCGTCGATCCGCGCAGTCGATCGCCAGATGGGCGATGCGCAACGTGCCCTCGACGCATCGACGCGCGCATACGACCTCGCGGTCATCCGCTACAAGGCCGGCCTGTCGCCGCAGCTGCAGGTGCTGACCGCGGACAGCAACCGCCTCGCATCGGAGCAGACGGTGACCAACCTGAAGATGCGCCGGCGCGACATGCAGCTTGCCCTGATCAAGGCGCTGGGCGGCGGGTTCGACGCGACCGGCACGCCGCTTGCCGCGCCCGACGCCGACAAGCCGACAAAACAGGCCGCCAACTGATCCGGCGCCACCACTACGCAGACACTCGAAATAACGGACGGAGAAAATCGCCATGAGCGACCAACAAAACGCCGCCAGCGCGCAGCCGCAGAACAACGGCAAGCGCAAACGGATGATGACGCTGCTCGTCGCGGTCATCGTGATCGCGGCCATCGCGTATGGCCTGTACTACTTCCTCGTCGCCCGCTTCCATGAAGGGACCGACGACGCGTACGTGAACGGCAACGTCGTGCAGATCACGCCGCAGGTCACCGGCACCGTGATCGCGGTGAAGGCCGACGACACGCAGACGGTGAAGGCCGGCGATCCGCTCGTCGTGCTCGACCCGGCCGACTCGCAGGTCGCGCTGCAGCAGGCCGAAGCCAACCTCGCGCAGACGGTGCGCCAGGTGCGCGGCCTGTTCGTCAACGACGACCAGTATCGCGCGCAAGTCGCGCTGCGCCAGTCCGACCTGTCGAAGGCCGAGGACGACCTCCGTCGCCGCATGGCCGTCGCGCAGACGGGCGCCGTGTCGCAGGAAGAAATCTCGCACGCACGCGACGCCGTGCGCGCCGCCCAGGCATCGCTCGACGCCTCGCAGCAGCAACTCGCGTCGAACCGCGCGCTGACCGCAAACACGACGATCGCATCGCATCCGAACGTGATGGCCGCAGCCGCGAAGGTTCGCGACGCGTACCTGGCGAACGCGCGTAACGTGCTGCCCGCACCGGTCACCGGCTATGTCGCGAAGCGCTCCGTGCAGGTCGGCCAGCGCGTGTCGCCGGGCACGCCGCTGATGTCGGTGGTGCCGCTGAACGCGGTGTGGGTCGATGCGAACTTCAAGGAAGTCCAGCTCAAGCACATGCGCATCGGCCAGCCGGTCGAACTGACGGCCGACATCTATGGCTCGTCGGCGGTCTACCACGGCAAGGTGGTCGGCTTCTCGGCAGGTACGGGCTCGGCGTTTTCGCTGCTGCCGGCGCAGAACGCGACGGGTAACTGGATCAAGGTCGTGCAGCGCCTGCCGGTGCGGATCGAACTCGATCCGAAGGATCTCGACAAGCACCCGCTGCGCATCGGCCTGTCGATGCAGGTCGACGTGGACATCAAGGACGAACGCGGCGACCAGCTCGTGAACGCACCGAACACCGTCTACGAGACCAACGTGTTCGCGAAGTACGGCGATGAAGCCGACGCAGAAATCGCCCGCATCGTCGCCGAGAATGCCGGCGGCAACGCACCGGCGCCGGCTGCGGCGAAGTCGAACGCCGTCGCGAAGATGATGTAACCGTTCCGACTCCGGAAAGACAACCGACATGGCACAGGCACCTGTCTCTCACCCGCCCTTGCAGGGCGGGCAGCTCGTGATCGGGACGATCGCGGTATCGCTCGCGGTGTTCATGAACGTGCTCGACACGTCCATCGCGAACGTCGCGATCCCGACCATCTCGGGCGACCTCGGCGTGTCGTCCGACCAGGGCACGTGGGTCATCACGTCGTTCGCAGTCGCGAACGCGATCTCCGTGCCGCTCACCGGCTGGCTGACCGACCGCTTCGGGCAGGTTCGCCTGTTCCTCGCGTCGATCATCCTGTTCGTGATTTCGTCGTGGATGTGCGGGCTTTCACCCAACCTGCCGTTCCTGCTTGCATCGCGCGTGCTGCAAGGCGCGGTGGCAGGCCCGATGATTCCGCTGTCGCAAGCGCTCCTGCTGTCGAGTTATCCGCGCGCCAAGGCGCCGATGGCGCTCGCGCTATGGGCGATGACGACGCTGATCGCGCCCGTTGCCGGCCCGATCCTCGGCGGCTGGATCTCGGACAACTACTCGTGGCCGTGGATCTTCTACGTCAACATCCCGGTCGGCATCGCCGCCGCCGCCGCGACGTGGGCGATCTACCGCAATCGGGAATCGGCCGTGCGCCGCGCCCCGATCGACGGTGTGGGCCTCGCGCTGCTGGTCGTCTGGGTCGGCTCGCTGCAGATCATGCTCGACAAGGGCAAGGATCTCGACTGGTTCGCGTCGACGACCATCATCGTGCTCGCGCTGACCGCGGTCATCGCGTTCGCGTTCTTCGTCATCTGGGAACTGACTGCCGAGCACCCGGTCGTCGACCTGTCGCTGTTCCGCATGCGGAACTTCACCGGCGGCACCGTCGCGCTGTCGATCGGGTACGGCCTGTACTTCGGCAACCTCGTGCTGTTGCCGCTGTGGCTGCAGACGCAGATCGGCTACACGGCGACCGACGCCGGTCTCGTGATGGCGCCGGTCGGGCTGTTCGCGATCCTGCTGTCGCCCCTCACCGGGAAGTACCTGCCGCGCACCGATCCGCGCTTTATCTCGACGGCGTCGTTCCTGACGTTTGCGCTGTGCTTCTGGATGCGGTCGCGCTACACGACCGGGGTCGACGAATGGTCGCTGACGCTGCCGACGCTCGTACAGGGCATCGCGATGGCCGGCTTCTTCATCCCGCTGGTATCGATCACGCTGTCGGGCCTGCCCGGCCACCGCATTCCCGCGGCATCGGGCCTGTCGAACTTCGTGCGGATCATGTGCGGCGGCATCGGCACGTCGATCTTCCAGACGGCCTGGGACCATCGCAACAACTTCCATCACGCGCAACTGGTCGAGCAGGCGAACGTCTACAACCCGACGTTCAACCAGGCCGTCACGCAGATGGGCAACCTCGGGCTGACGCGGGACCAGGCACACGGGCTGATCAACAACCTGGCCACGCAGCAGGCCGCGCAGCTCGGCGTGAACGACCTGTTCTACATCTCGGCGGCGATCTTCGTGTTGCTGATCGGGCTGATCTGGATCACGAAGCCCGAGCGCTCGGGCGGTGGCGATGCAGGTGCCGCGGCATCGGCTGCACACTGAACACGCTGCCTGGACGCAAACAAAAAGCCCCGCTTCGTGAAGCGGGGCTTTTTCATTCCGACGGGTGCGCGTTCGCGCGGCTGCGTCAGGCTGCCGTGACGACGAGCCGCTCCGGCGCCAGTACGCCGTTTGCCTTGCGGGCCACGCCGAGCAGGCGAGTCGCGTCGTAGACGCGCACGCGCCCGCCTTCGGCCGCATCGATCGGGTCGAGCGACGACAGCGGCAAACGCTGGCCGTGCAGGAACCGCTTCGCACTGGTTTCATCGAGACGAACCAGCGGAAACGTCGACAGCAACGCATCGACCGGCTGGAGCCACGCATCACGCGCCGCTTCGTCGGCATCGGACAGCGCATCGAGCGTTACCGCATGCTCGAGCGTCAGCGCACCGACGCCCGTGCGCCGCAGCATCGTCAGATGCGCGCCGCAACCGAGCGCCTCGCCGATATCCTCTGCCAGCGTGCGCACGTAAGTGCCCTTGGTGCAGGTCACGCGAAACGTCACGTCAGGCAGGTCGCACGCGAGCAGGTCGAGGGCGAGGATCGTCACGTTGCGGCCCTCGCGCTCGACGGTTTGCCCCGCGCGCGCATATTCGTACAGCGGCTTGCCATCGCGCTTGAGCGCCGAATACATCGGCGGCACCTGCACGATCTCGCCGGTGAAGCGCACCAGCGCGGCTTCCACCGCCGCACGGTCGCATTCGACGGGGCGCGTGTCGATCACCTCGCCTTCCGCGTCGCCGGTAGCCGTACGCTGGCCGAGACGCATCGTCGCTTCGTAGGTCTTGTCCGCTTCGAGCAGATCCTGCGAGAACTTCGTCGCCTCGCCGAAACACAGCGGCAGCAAACCCGAAGCCAGGGGATCGAGCGTACCGGTGTGACCGGCTTTCTTCGCGAGCAGCAGGCGCTTCGCGCGAATCAGTGCATCGTTGCTCGAAAGGCCGACCGGCTTGTCGAGCAGGAGGACGCCGTCCAGCACGCGCCGGGGCACGCGCGGACGTTGGGATGCTGCAGTCGTCATAGGCCGGTCGAGCTCAGTCGTCCTTGGTAGCCGCGTCGGCCTCGTCGTCATCCTTCGCGCGCGTCGAATTCGCTTCCTTGATCAGGCGTGACATTTCCACGGCCTTCTCGATCGTCTGGTCGTAGTGGAAATGCAGCGTCGGCACCGTATGGATGTGCAGGCGCTTGAACAACAGGTTGTGCAAGTGACCCGACGCGTGGTTCAGCGCTTCCTGCGTCTTGGCCGGATCGCCGGTCAACGCGGTGAAGTAGACCTTCGCGTGCGCATAATCCGGCGTGAGTTCGACGCTCTGGATGGTCACGATGCCGACGCGCGGGTCTTTGACCTCGCGCATGATGAGTTCGGACAGATCGCGCTGAATCTGGTCAGCGATCTGCACGTTGCGATTGGGGGAAGTACGTTTCCTGGACATGATCGATCCGTGATCCGTTTATCAGGATGAAGCGGCGGCCAGTGTTGGCGCGCCACCATGAAAATGGGCGGGACAGGCCCAAGCCTGCCCCGCCCATGAGCCGATGCGCGAGGATTACAGCGTACGCGCGACTTCGGTCACTTCGAAGACTTCGAACTGGTCGCCTTCGATGACGTCGTTGAAGTTCTTCACCGACATACCGCACTCGAAGCCTTGCTTCACTTCCTTCACGTCGTCCTTGAAGCGCTTCAGCGATTCGAGTTCGCCCGTGAAGATCACGACGTTGTTGCGCAGCACGCGAACCGACGACGAGCGCTTGACGATACCGTCCGTGACCATACAGCCGGCGACCGTGCCGACCTTCGGCACCTTGAACACCTGGCGCACCTCGACCATGCCGGTGACGACTTCGCGCTTCTCCGGCGCCAGCATGCCCGACATTGCCGCCTTCACCTCATCCACTGCGTCGTAGATGATGTTGTAGTAGCGGATGTCGATGCCGTTCGCTTCGGCCAGCTTGCGCGCCTGTGCATCCGCACGCGTGTTGAAGCCGATGATGACAGCCTTCGATGCCGTTGCGAGGTTGACGTCGTTTTCGCTGATGCCACCCACCGCGCTGTGCACGATCTGCACGCGCACTTCGTCGGTCGACAGCTTGAGCAGCGACTGCACGAGCGCTTCCTGCGAGCCCTGCACGTCCGCCTTGATGATGAGCGGCAGGTTCTGCACTTCGCCTTCGCCCATCTGCTCGAGCATGCTTTCCAGCTTCGCGGCCTGCTGCTTCGCCAGCTTCACGTCGCGGAACTTGCCCTGACGGAACAATGCGATTTCACGCGCCTTGCGCTCGTCCGGCAGCACGATCACTTCCTCGCCTGCGCCCGGCACTTCCGACAGACCCTGGATTTCGACCGGGATCGACGGGCCGGCTTCCTTCGTCGGCTTGCCGTTCTCGTCGAGCATCGCGCGCACACGGCCGTAGGCCGTACCCGCCAGCACGATGTCGCCGCGGTTCAGCGTACCGGACTGCACGAGGATCGTCGCGACCGGGCCCTTGCCCTTGTCGAGCTTCGCCTCGATCACGATACCCTTGGCCGGCGCTTCGACCGGTGCCTTCAGCTCCAGCACTTCGGCTTGCAGCAGCACGTTCTCGAGCAGATCGTCGATGCCCGCGCCCGTCTTTGCCGACACCGGCACGAACGGCGAATCGCCACCGTATTCTTCCGGCACGACGCCTTCCGCGACCAGTTCCTGCTTGACGCGATCGGGGTTCGCTTCCGGCTTGTCGATCTTGTTGATCGCGACGACGATCGGCACGCCACCCGCCTTCGCGTGGGCAATGGCTTCCTTCGTCTGCGGCATCACGCCGTCGTCGGCTGCCACCACCAGCACCACGATGTCGGTCGCCTTCGCGCCGCGTGCACGCATTGCCGTGAACGCTTCGTGACCCGGCGTATCGAGGAACGTGATGACGCCACGCGGCGTATCGACGTGATACGCGCCGATGTGCTGCGTAATGCCGCCCGCTTCGCCTGCGGCAACCTTCGCGCGGCGGATGTGGTCGAGCAGCGAGGTCTTGCCGTGGTCGACGTGACCCATCACCGTGACGACCGGCGGACGCGGCAGTTGCTCTGCGTCGGTACCGGTTTCGCCTTCGACGAGCAGCGCTTCCGGATCGTCCAGCTTCGCGGCAACCGCGCGGTGGCCCAGTTCCTCGACGACGATCATCGCCGTTTCCTGGTCCAGCACCTGGTTGATCGTGACCATCTGGCCCATCTTCATCATCACCTTGATGACTTCGGAGGCCTTGATCGACATCTTGTGCGCGAGATCGGCAACCGACACGGTTTCCGGCACGTGCACTTCACGGACGATCGGCTCGGTCGGCGCCTGGAAGGACGATGCACTGTCCTGGTGACGGCCACGGCCCTTCGGGCCGCCGCGCCAGCCGCGGTCGACGCCGCCGCTCGAATCGCCGCGCGTCTTGATGCCACGACGCTTCGACGCGTCGTCCTGCCAGCCGCCCTTGCCTGCGCCCGGCTTCTTGTTGCGGTCGCCCGCGCCTGCCGGCGCCTGCGTCGTTGCCGGTGCCGCACCGGCCGGCTTCTTCACGGCCGGACGCGCCTGCGCGCCTTCCGGCTTTGCCGGCTTGTGCAGCGTGCCCTTCGCTTCGGCCGGCTTCGGCGGCTCGACCGGCTTCGGCGGCTCGACTGCCTTGACGACGGCCTTGCGCGGCGTGTTCATCATCTCGCGAATCGCACGCGCTTCGGCTTCTGCCGCCGCACGGCGCTTGCTGATCTCTTCCTGCTCGGCGCGCGCCTTGTCCGCTGCCTCGCGGGCAGCGTCTTCAGCCTTCTTCGCCGCTTCGCGCTGCGCCGCACGTTCGGCGGCTGCGCGCGCTTCGTCCTGCGCGGACTGCGTCGATTGCGGAGTCTCCGCTTCCTGTTCGGCTGCAGCAGCCTGCTGCGCGGCTGCCTGCTGCTGTGCCGCCGCAGCTTCGGCCGCGGCACGCTTCGCCGCCGCTTCTTCCTCGGCGCGACGGCGCTCGGCTTCGGCCGCTTCCTCGCGGGCACGACGTTCCGCTTCCTCGCGCTCGAGGCGCTCCTGACGCTCGCGCAGTTCCTGCGCCTGCTTCTCGAGCAGCTCGGCCTCGCGGCGCGCTTCTTCCTCGCGACGCTTCAGTTCTGCATCGTCGTCCGCTTCGGCGACCTGCGCCTGACCCTGTTCCGCACCTTCGGCCACGTCGTCGCGCTTGACGAACGTACGCTTCTTGCGGACCTCGACCTGAATGGTGCGAGCCTTGCCCGTCGCGTCAGATTGCTTGATCTCCGACGTATGCTTGCGGGTCAGCGTGATCTTGCGCTTGTCGCCGTCGGTTGCGCCGTGCGACTTGCGCAAATGATCGAGCAGACGCGCCTTGTCCGTTTCGGACAGCGCATCGTCTTCACTCGCTTTCTGGACGCCCGCTGCCTGCAGCTGTTCGAGCAGCACACCAGCAGGCATTTTCAGTTCCGCGGCAAATTGGGCTACGTTGTTACTCGCCATTCATTCCTCTTAGTGCAAGGACCGATTCCTTGCGGTTAGCATCGGGTCAGGCCATACGGCCGCCATCAAATCAGTGCGCCATGGTCATTTCTCACTGGAACCAATGTTCACGTGCTTTCATGATCAACGCCTTAGCGGCATCCTCTTCCATTCCGGTCAGGTCGACCAGTTCATCTACAGCCAGCTCGGCGAGATCGTCGCGCGTCTGCACGCCGTGTTCGGCCAGCTTCGCGAGCAACTCCGGCGTGATGCCGTCGAGGCTCTTGAGATCCAGCGCTGCGTTCTCGACCTTTTCTTCGTTCGCGATGGCCATCGTCAGCAGCGCGTCGCGTGCGCGGTTGCGCAGTTCGTGCACGGTGTCCTCGTCGAACGCTTCGATTTCGAGCATTTCGTTGAGCGGCACGTAGGCGATCTCTTCGAGGCTCGTGAAGCCTTCGTCGATCAGGATGTCGGCAACTTCTTCGTCGACGTCGAGACGCGCCATGAACAGCGCACGCAGCCGGTCGCGTTCTTCACCCTGCTTCAGGGCGGATTCGTCCGGCGTCATGATGTTGATCTGCCAGCCGGTCAGTTCGCCAGCAAGACGAACGTTCTGACCGCTGCGGCCGATCGCGACAGCCAGCTCGTTCTCGTCGACGACGACGTCCATCGAGTGCTTTTCTTCATCGACGACAATCGACTGGACAGCTGCCGGCGCGAGCGCGCCGATCACGAACTGGGCGGGATCCTCCGACCATAGCACGATGTCGATGTTTTCGCCACCGAGCTCGTTGCGCACGGCCTGCACACGGGACCCGCGGATACCGACGCAAGTGCCGATCGGATCGATCCGCTTGTCGTACGCGATGACGCCGATCTTCGCGCGCACGCCCGGGTCGCGGGCAGCCGCCTTGATCTCGAGCAGGCCCTGCTCGATTTCCGGCACTTCCATCTCGAACAGCTTCATCAGGAACTCGGGCGCCGTACGCGACAGTTCGATCTGCGGGCCGCGCGCGGTGCGGTCGACCTTCGCGATGTACGCACGCACGCGGTCGCCCACGCGCAGGTTTTCCTTCGGGATCAGCTGATCGCGGCGCAGCAGCGCCTCGACACGGCCCGATTCGACGATGAAGTTGCCCTTGTCGAGGCGCTTCACCGTACCCGTCATGATCTTTTCGCCACGCTCGAGGTAATCGTTCAGGATCTGCTCGCGTTCGGCGTCGCGCACCTTCTGCAGGATCACCTGCTTCGCGGCCTGCGCGCCGATACGACCGAACTCGATCGACGGAACGGGTTCCTCGACATACTCGCCGACTTCGACGTCGGGCTTCTGCTCACGTGCTTCGAACAGCAGGATCTCGCGATCCGGCTCCTGCAAGCCTGCCTCGTCGGGCACGACGAGCCAGCGACGGAAGGTTTCGTGCTCGCCGCTTTCGCGATCGATATGGACGCGGATTTCGGCGCCTTCGTCGAACAGCTTCTTGGAAGCGGACGCGAGCGCAGCCTCGAGGGCGCCCAGCACCACATCCTTGTCGACGTTTTTCTCGCGCGCCAGCGCATCCACCAGCATCAACACTTCGCGACTCATTATTTGCGGCTCCTAAAGTCAACTTGCGGAATCAGGCGGGCTTTGTCGATATCGGCCAGCGTGAAATCCAGCATGGCCGCCTCGCCCTTCTTCCTCTCAAATTCCAAACCGATCGTTTCGCCATTCGGCGCGTGCAGAATGCCCCGGTACGTCTTGCGCCCGTCCAGCGGCTTTTTCAAGGTCACGGAAACTTCGCTGCCGGCGAAGCGCTCGAAGTCGGCCAGCTTCTTCAACGGGCGGTCGAGCCCCGGGGACGAGACTTCGAGCCGTTCGTAATCGATGTTTTCGACCGTCAAGACGTGCTGGAGCTGACGCGTGACCTTTTCGCAATCTTCGAGCGAGATGCCGGCAGGCTGATCGATATAGATGCAAAGCATGCCGCGCCCAGTGCGCTCGAGATCCACCAGCTCGTAGCCGAGCCCGGTGACCGTGGTTTCTATCAGTTCCGTCAGTTGCACAGTGTCCTCTCAGGTGTTCGCGCCCGCCGCTCGCGATTCACCCGCGGGCGCGCGCCTTAGCCGGCGCAGGAAGCGCTACCCGAGATGCCTAACCGTTTCAGCAAAAAAAAATGGGCGGAACGCCCATCTTCTTACTGGTGGTCGCACCTGAGCCGCACATTGAATCCGTACGCCCAGCGACTCCGCGATTATAGCGATTTTTGGCGCAAACGCCAAGCCAGCCGGTAAATGCAGCGTGTCGCCTGCCTTTACCGACCCAAAAATGCGAAATCGGGTTATCCGATCAGCCGGCACCATCCTGCCAGGCCGGAGATCGGTCATGCCGGCTGCGACGCAGCGGCACGCGACTATATATAGTCGAAAGCCATCAGCGCAATACGCCGTGCCGGCAAAAATCGGCGGGATGCCGATCGGGCCGGCACGCCGGCGGCCTTGTGCCGCCGTGCGCCAATATATGTTTAGCGGCTGCGCGTACGACTGCGCTGCTGACGCTGGCCGCCGCCGCGCGGACCGCCGCCGTTGCCGGCGCCGTCAGCCCGATTGCCGTTCGGATTGCGATTGCCGCCGCCCTTGCTGCCGCCACGCTTGGCGCCCGCGCCTTCGCGCTTGGGGCCTGCGCCGTACGACGCGCGGTTGCCGTCGACATCACGGCCGCCACCCGTGCGATTGCCGTCGCGACCACCGCCCGCGCGGTTGCCATCGCGGCCGCCGCCGGCACGATTGCCATAACCCGACGGCGCAACCGGCAGGCTGCCGTAGCCGCTCAGGCCCGGCAGACCCGGCCCGCCGCGCCGACCGCCGCCGCGACGCGGCTGATCCAGCTGCCCGTGCGCCGTCAGCACCGGCTCGCGGCTGATGAAGCCCATCGATGTCTGCATCGGATCGGGCTGGCGACGCTCGACCTGGCCGGCACCGCCGCGCTTGCCCTTCTCCTCGGACGGCGCCTTCAGGCCGACGGTCGCCATCAGCTTGCGCACCTGCGTGTCGTCGAGCTCCTCCCAGCGGCCGCGCTTCAGGCCGCGCGGCAGCGGAATCGGGCCGTGACGGGTGCGGATCAGGCGACTCACCATCAGGCCGACCGCCTCGAACATCCGGCGCACTTCGCGGTTGCGGCCTTCGGCCAGCGCGACGTGATACCAGTGGTTCGTACCCTCGCCGCCGCCGTCGCGGATGCGCAGGAAGTTTGCCGGGCCGTCATCGAGCTCGACACCATGCAGCAGCTTCTGACGCATGCCTTCTGCCAGCTCGCCGACGACGCGCACCGCGTATTCGCGCTCGACGCTGTAGCGCGGATGCATGAAGCGGTTTGCAAGGTCACCCGAAGTCGTCAGCATCAGCAGACCTTCGGTATTGAAGTCGAGGCGGCCGACCGCGAGCCACTTCGCCGTCTTCATCGGCGGCAGGCGGTCGAACACCGACGGACGGCCTTCCGGATCCGCGTGACTGACGATCTCGCCCGTCGGCTTGTGGTACAGCAGCACCCGCGGCGGCTTGTTCGGCAGCTTGCGCTTGACCGGTTTGCCGTTGATCCGCACCTGGTCGGTCGGCATGATGCGCTGGCCGATGTGTGCGGGCTCGCCGTTCACCGACACGCGGCCGGCGACGATCAGTTCTTCCATCTCACGGCGCGAGCCCATGCCCGCTTCCGCCAGCACCTTGTGAAGCTTCGGCGCGTCGTCGTCCGGCGACAGCACGCGCTTGTTCGCCGGCTGATTGCGGCCGCGACGCAGCATCGGCGCACGCACGCCGCTACCACCCGCGGAATTGTCGGCGTCGAATGCCGGCGACGTCACGTAGGCGAACAGTTCGTCCTGGGACGCATCGCCTTCCGTCTTCGCCGCACCACCTTCAGCCTTCGATGCGCCGCCGCGACGGCCCTGACCGCCCTGGGCCTTGGTCGCACTTTCGCGCTTGCCGGCCGGCTTGCGACCGCCCTTGGCCGCGCCTTCCTTGCGCGGCGCACGTGCCGGCTGCTGCGCTTCGACGGCTTCGGCCGGCTGCGCGTCAGCGTCTTCGCCACCCTGCGGCTCGCCTTCGGCGCCCTTCGACTTGGCCGCCGCGCGACGTCGCGCGATCAGGCTGCGCGGGCCTCGCCGCAGACCGCGGCGGGGACGCTCGTCGCCACCCTCGGCCGGAGCGCCCTGCTCCGGTGCATCGTCGGCACGCGCTGCCTGCACGGCAGGCGCGGACGATTCAATATCGTGGATATCTGTCAAAACAACCTCAAAATGTCAGGTCTCGCGCCCGGCGCGGGCGCGGCAAGAAGTTGGCCGCGTTCAGGCGCGACGCTGTTCGGGTTCTGCTTCGTCGTCCGGCAGCGCGTCGACACCGATGGGTGCACTGGCGCTTCGTACGGCATCGGCGAGACTGTCGGACGTGTCGTCCAGCATCTCGCCGTCCGCGGGACGGGAACGGGAGGCGTCGGCCTGGCCAGCCTCGCCGGGCATGTCGCCGGCCGCTTCCGTTCCGTCTCCGGCAACCGCTTCGGCGGCCGGCTTGCGATCTTCCTCGCTCCAATCCGCGCGCAGCGGCTCGGGCTGCACACCGGCCGGCACTACTTCGGCGCCAGCCTGTTCCAATTGTTCCGCTTGCCCGCGATCAGCCTCGAGCGTATCGCGGCTCGCGATTTCCTGCGTCGGCACGACGTCCGCCGCGGAATCGCCCGGCACTCCTGCCGGCTGGCCGGCCGATGCCTCGTCTGCCTGCGGGGCGTCGCCCGCTGCGTCGTCGGCAATCGACATGTCTCCGTCGAAATCCATCGCCTGCTGCGCCAGCAGCGCAGCCTCGATGTTCGCGGCCGGCTCTTCGAGCGCCGGCAGATCATCGAGCGCCTTCAGGCCGAGGTCGTCGAGAAACTGCTTGGTCGTCGCATACAGCGCCGGGCGCCCCGGCACGTCACGATGACCGATCACTTCGATCCAGCCGCGATCCTCGAGTTGCTTGACCACCTGCGTATTGACCGTGACACCGCGAATCTCTTCGATGTCGCCGCGCGTGACGGGTTGCCGGTACGCGATGATCGCGAGCGTCTCGAGCACCGCACGCGAATATTTCGGCGGCTTCTCGGGATGCAGGCGATCCAGATAGTGACGCATCGCCGGCTTGCTCTGGAAGCGCCATCCGGTCGCCAGCGCCACCAGTTCGACGCCGCGGCCGGACCAATCCTGTTTCAGATCTTCGAGCAACGTGCGGACCGTGTCAGCCGACACGCCGTCGGCAAAGAGCTTGCGCAAATCGCCGAGCTTCAGCGGTTCCTGCGCGCAGATCAAAGCAGTCTCGAGGACGATCTTCGCCTCTTGGGTATTCATGCAGCTAGGCCAGACCCTGTGGTCAAACGAACCGGATCAACAAACAGACGAAAGGAACGGAAGACGCGCTCGCCCGATTCTGATCGGTCATATTGATGGGAGCACGAACCGGGGGCGGCGAACCAACTTCAGGCCAGGCCCAAACCGGACGGAACAGCACGGCTCAACGACGGAACCGCGTGACTGAGCGCCATATTACGCAAAATTGCCCGGTGCGTAAAGATGAGCCGAACCGGCTGCCGCCAGCGCGCCGAATCCGCTCCGGCCCCGCTTCAACGGGTGGCCGCTCCGCGCGCGAGAAAGCTGCGCAGCCGCTCGACGCCCGCGTCGAGTCGTGCCGGATCGCATACGTAGCACCAGCGCACGAACCCTTCGCCTTCCGGACCGAATGCGCGCCCGGGCGCAAGGCCGAGCCCCGCTTCACGCACCAGCGTCTTGCAGAACGCCAGACTGTCGGCCGCGCCCGGCAGGCGCAGGAACAGGTACATCGCGCCCGGCGGCGGCGGCACCTCGACGCCCGGCAGCGTGCGCAGCGCGGCAACCAGGTGATCGCGCGCATCACGCAGCGCCGCGACGAACGACCGCACGAACGGCTCGCCATCGCGCAGCGCGACCTCACCCGCGGCCTGCACGAAACCCGGCGCGCACGACGTGTTGTATTCGACGAGCTTCGACAGGTCGCCCATCACCGCTGCCGGCGCGATGAGCCATCCCAGGCGCCAGCCCGTCATCGCCCACGCTTTCGAAAACGAATTCACGACAACGACCCGCTCGTCGCGCGACGCGATGTCGAGGAACGACGGCGCGCCGTCCGCACCGAACGCGAGCCGCTCGTACACCTCGTCGGCAACCAGCCAGATGCCGTGGCGGCGGCAATGGGCGAGCACGGCCTGCTGGTCGTCACGCGACATCGTCCAGCCGGTCGGATTGTTCGGCGAGTTGATCAGCAGCATCCGCGTATCGGGCGTCAGCGCCGCAAGCAGCCGCCCGATCTCGAGCTGCCAGCCTGTCTCGCCATAGCCGAGCGGTACGCATTCGACCCGCGCCCCAAGAATCTTCGGAATCTCGACGAGATTCGGCCACAGCGGCGTAACCGCGACGACGCGCTCGCCCGAACCGACCAGCAACTGCGCGGCCAGCATCAGCGCGCTCACGCCCGAACTCGTCACGGCCACGGTGTCGGCCGCCGTCGCACCGTGACGGGCGCTGACGTAGGCCGCGATCGCGTCGCGCAACGGCGCGGTACCGAGGTTGTGCGTGTAGAAGGTTTCGCCGTCGCGCAGCGCCGCCGTCGCGGCGTCGCGGATGAAGTCCGGCGTCACGCGATCGGATTCACCGAACCAGAACGGCAGCATGTCCGGCACGCCGAAGCCTGCGTTTGCCACTTCCCGGATCAGCGACGGACGCAGCGCGTGCACCACATCGCGCGCCGCCAGCGCGCCAGACACCGAAAGAGAATCTGCAGAATGCGCCATCGAGCACCACCATCGAGGAACACGATCCGCGTAGTGTACCGGCCCCAACCCGGACCGGCGCACGTCGGTGCGCGTCAGTCGAGGTCCTCCGCCCTCGCCGGCATCTGCCGCACAAGCTCCCAGATCGCCTGAGCGGCAGGCGACAACGACCTGTCGCGGCGGCGCACCAGCTCGACCGTGCGTTCGGTGCGCGGCGTGAGCGGCCGCGCGACGAGCGTCGAGCCGGCCGGCAGCGGCAGCGACAACCACGGCTGCACACTCACACCGACGCCGGCCTCGACGAGGCCGAACACGGTCGCCGAATGCCCGAGCTCCTGCATGACCGTCGCGTTGACACGGTGGGCGGCCAGTGCGGCATCGATCAGCGGCCGGCTTCCCGACGCATGATCGAGGAGCACGAGGCGCTCGCCGTCCAGCGCCGTCCAGGGCACCTCGGCACGCGCCGCGAGCGGATGGTCGGCACGCGCGACAAGGCAGAACGAATCGGTCATCAGCGGTTCGCAGACGAGATCGCCAACCGCGAGCGGCCCGATCACGACGCCGAAATCGACCTCGCTCGACTTCACCTTGCGCAACACGTCGCTCTGCACGTCGTCGCGCAAGCCCAGCGTCACGAACGGGAACTGGCGCTCGCACGACGCAACCACGCGCGGCATCAGCCGGCATGCGATCGTCGGGCTGGCCGCGACAATCACGCGACCCCGGCGCTGCTCGCCGATTTCGCGAATCTCGCGCAGCGTGTCGTCGAGATCGTCGAGCAGACGAGACACACTCGCGATCAGGTTCGCGCCGACATCGGTCAGCTGCACGTCGCGCGTCGTGCGGTCGATCAGCTTCAACCCGAGCTCGGCCTCGAGCTCGCGCACGCAGCGGCTGACCGCGGACTGCGTGAGCCCGATTTCGTCGCCCGCGCGACTGAAGCTCCTGAGCCGCGCGACCTCGATGAAGACGCGAAGCTGGCGCAGCGTGACGTTCATTTCCCGACCTCATCAATCGTCGATATCGATGCGCGATTTTAATGCGCGATTCCGGCGTCGATGTGCGAATCAGGCACCTGCCCCCATGTTTCGCTGCGGTGCAATACCGATGCGAACGCACGCGGTGCGGGCGAACTGCACAAGATTGGTGATTGTCCCGATTTGCTGGCGGGTTATTTTGGCGTCTTATACGCCCCTAGCTGACTTAGCCGTTAGCTCGCTGCCAAGCGGCTCTCGAGGGAATTACCTCCGACATGGCACGCTTCGTGCATCACCTGGCGCACAGGGCGCAGGTTTCGTCGGACGGAAGAGCAGAAACGCCGCTGCCGGCCAACCGGACGCCCCCACCCGGCACTCGACGATCGAGTGCTTGAAGAGTGCGCGGCGCAGGGCAGCGCACCGGAGTTAGCTTCGCTGAGGTGAGGACATGATGCTGTTCGACGATTTGAGAGATAACGAGTGGGCGCTGGTCGAAGGTCTGTTTTGCTCGGAACCCGCACGGAGTGAGCGGCGCGGCCGCCCCCGCGTGGAAGCCCGCTCGGTGGTGAACGCCGTGCTGTGGGTGCTGTCGACGGGCGAAGGCTGGTCGAAGCTGCCGGGCCGCTATCCGTCACCGCCGACTTGCCGCCGTCGCTTCGACGAATGGCAGGCGGACGGCACGCTCGCCGAAATCGTGAAGCGACTCGGCACGAGCGGCCGGCAGATCTCCCTGCGCGGGCGCATCGGCGCGAGTGCTGCGAAGCCGCCCGCCCCGCCGAGCCGCGACCGGCTGCGCGGCGCCTTCTGGACCAATCCGGAATCCTGGCGCGCGCCCGTCAAGATGGCGTAACGAATGCTCGATCGGGCGGCTTCGGCCGCCCGGTTTCTTTCCGCGACGCGATCTGTTCGCGACCCCTGCGGTGCCGTCGATTACCGTTGTCGTGGCGCGATACATCTATTTACCAATATTTACAGCAAGCCTGCACTCCCACGCTTACCTTAGCGACATATCAACAAGCCGCGTGGCTTGAAGGGAGCCCCGCCATGAAACCAATGTCACTGCTCGTTGCATGCGGCATTGTCATTTCCCTGGCGTTGTCCGCTCCAGCCCGCGCCGACGATCGCGCGAAACCGCCCCATCGCCAGCAGGATCACCGGAACACGCTCCGCCAGCCACCCTCCGCCAATCCGCCCGGCCGGCAGACCGTGCCGCGTGGCGACCTGCGCGGCGACATCGCCAGCAATGCGCGAGCGCGCATCGGCTCGCAGCCGTCGGACGTACCGCGTCATCCGTAGTCCTGCCGATGTCAGGATTCACCAAAGAAAATGCCCGCTGCCGGGAACTGCGCCGCATGCGGCGAGTCACAACGTTGCCATGAGCACAGCGTGGCAACAGCAAAAGTATCCGGTACGCCCGTATCCTCGCGATACGGGCTTTTTTTATCGCCTGCCGCGCGGACGATAGGTGCGGAGAAATGATCGGCCGCTACAGGCGGCTTTCGAGAATCGCCACGGCACTCGCTTCGCTCAATGCGTAGTCGGCCATGCGGCGATCGGTCCAGGAAAGTAATTTCTCGTCGCGCTCGAGGCGCGAGAACTCGGCTCGGCCGGTTTCGGTCAGCACGGCAATGTCGACCGGTGCGTGAAAGCCCGGCGCAGGGGCGACGGTTTTCTGCCTGACCGTGTCCATCAGCCCAAGCGAACGGAGATACTCGAACACGCCCGGGCGGCGTGCCCACGGTACCTGGCGGTACTGCACTCGTCTCAATGCGTCGAGCACCGCTTCGTTGGAATACGTGGCCATCTCGATTCTTTCTTAAAGTGCAGCGACAATGCGAAGCGGCGCGCCGGGCGGGGTCTCCGCCCGCCGATACCGCCACCGATTCTGGAGGCCGACGTTCGGCGTCGCGTCAGGGCCGGATCGTCAGCCGTCCATAAAAAGACACCATACCCCAATCAAATTGATTCTGTTCGATTCATTTGTACTTCTCTTCATCTGTTTCATGCTCTGCCGCAAGCGGCGGCAAATCATCTCGATGGCCGCCGTTGCGCTGCTCTGGCTGCTCGCGACAGGCTGGCTCACCGCCCCTCTGATCGCGTGGACCGAAGCGGGAGTCGTACCTGTCGAGCACCCGGACATGCATGGGCGGACCACACTGATTCTCATCGGCGCCGGAACACGGCGCACCGATGCCGGGCTGCAGCCCCCGCCTGACGGAGCCGCCCGCATCCACAAGGTCGCGGCGCTCTACCACGCGTGCCGGCAGCAGGCCGCACACTGCACCGTGGTGATGTCGGGCGGCGACCCGCAGCATCACGGAGAAACCGAAGCGGCCGTCTACGGGCGCCAGCTCGTCGCCGAAGGCGTCGCTCCCGCGGACCTCGTTCTGGAACCAGATAGCCGCACAACCTACGAAAACGCGAAATTCACCGCTCCTATACTACGCTCACAGCATGACGACGCGCGCATTCTCGTCACTTCGTCATATCAGATGCGTCGCGCATTGCTCGATTTCCGCCACTTCGGGATCGACCCGCAGCCCGTTTATGCGAACCGCCGGCGCGCGCAAACGGGCTGGCTGCCGCGCTGGCGCAACCTGGCCAACGCCGAACAGGCGCTGCATGAACTGGTCGGCATCGCGCAGTTCCACGTCTATCGATGGCTCGGGTGGTTCTGACTGACGGCTGCGGGAAATCCGAGCGGGAATGAGTGCGACGACGACGATGGCAGGCGCGTGACGAAGTGTGCGAAGTGTTGCGCGACTTCAACGGGGCCTTGCGTCCCGCCGCGATCCGATGCACATTGATCCGTCACTTTTGTTACACTCGACACGCACTCGATTGCAGTCGCCAGACAAAACGGCAACACTCGGGTTCATCACCACTTAGCGGAGGTAAAGCAATGAAGAAGACGTCCCTGGCTATCCTGGTAGCGATGTCGGCGCTGACTGGCGCAGCGTATGCGCAAGAGAGCACGGAAATCAAGACGATTACCGATCCGGCCAAGATCTCCGAGATCGAGCAGCGCGCGCAGGCGCTGCAGCAGCAGCAAGCGGCCGAAGCCGCACAGCCGGCGATGCAGGAAGAGCATCACCACGGCAAGAAGGCTGCTCACCACAAGGCTGCCGCGAAGAAGGCCGGCAAGAAGGCTGCCAAGGCCGCAGACGCTGCCAGCCAGTAAGTTCGGCGGTACCGCACAAGAAAAAGCCGAATCCGGGCAACCGGGTTCGGCTTTTTTGATTGCGGCGCGCGTGCGCTGTGCTAAAGTCGCGCACCGAATTTTTCCACCCGTGCGCACCCCGGTGCGGAGGACAGCATGAGCAACATTCAACTCGACATCGAGTGGACCGAAGCCGCCACTCGCCAGATCAAGCAACTGATGCCCCGCGGCTCGGCCGACGCGTTCCTCGCGCTGCCGCCGATCGAGTGCCTGCCGATGGAGGGCGATGTGCTCTTCCTCGGCCCGCAAGGCAAACAGCAACCGTTCATCGTCGCCGAGCGCCAGTATCATCACGACGGCGACGCCGACTGGACGATCATCCTGATCCTCGACGTCCCCAACACGTCGCACTGACGCACCCCGCGACCGGACACGTCCGGTCGCTCCACCCGGCTCAAACGAGCTTCGACAGCACGCGGATTTCGGAACGCTCGATCCAGTCCGCGGCCGCTTCGCGATAAGCCAGAATGTGCGCGGAACGCGCATGGGCAGCAAGCGCCTCCTCGCTTTCCCAACGCTCGATGAATACGAACCACGCGGGCTCCTTCAGATCCCGATGCAGGTCGTACTGCAGCGCGCCTGCTTCGTTGCGGGTCGGCTCGACGATCCCTTCGAGCTGGACGCGCAACTTTTCCTCGGCGCCCGGCTTCGCCACGATCAGCGCCACGACTGCAACTTCCGCCATTCCACCCCCTCATCTGGAAAAGTCCGAGAATACGCGAATCGTGTACCGGCTGCGCCGGCACGGCCCCAGACGACGGCCAAAAAAATAGCCCGCGCTTCAGAGAAGCGCGGGCGAAACCGTCGCCCTACGAGGATAGGCGACGGGGCCATCGGGATCCGCACGCTGGCGCGGATCATCATCAGTTGTGCCGACACTTGTCGCATCGGCATTCGAAGACGTCGATACCGTTGATCGGGCGCTCGCGGCGCACCCCCGGTATCTGACGCCATCCTCCCTGTTTCAACGATTCCAACATATAAAGCAGGTTGCGTGCCAGCCATCACACGCGAACCACCTCATTGATTTATAAGGACAAAATTTATCCGGACGACGATGCTGCATGTGTTCTGCCGCCGTAACACGCGGATGTTACGTAACGTCACGAGAAGGGACCGACCACCCTTCTCATGTGTGCGCGGCGAGCGGCCATGAAAAAGCCCGCCATGTGGCGGTAATGCCGTTCAGTTAAGGT